>CBDUPM010000328.1:0-3959 GCA_965369105.1 uncultured Bacteroidales bacterium
GCTTATTTTTTTTATTTCCCGGAAAAATATAATAATCGTGCTTAAAACGGTTGCCCCGTGAACGACTACTGTAAATAACAGGTTTTCTTCAAATTCCGTGTTGAGTACTGCCTTCCCCAGCTCCAGGTGACCGCTGCTGCTAACAGGCAAAAACTCAGTTAATCCCTGGATGATTCCAAGGATAATTGCTTCTAATATGTTCATAGGTAACTACTCAGACTGTTTTTCTTTTGGCTTTCTCATGATTGCCCATATCTCAAAAATAAATCCGAATAGTACAACCATAGGAGCAAGAGTGGTGCGTCTGAAACTAAAAAGTTCTTCTTCATTGAATACATTGGGATCATCAGATCCTCCGCCAGCCATCAGGATAAATCCTAAAATGATAATAAGGAAGCCTAAGCCTAATAATGTATAATTTTCCTTTTCAAGTGGAAACCCGGTGGATTTGGTTTTATTCTTATTCATTTTATCTATAGTATAATTCGTCTTTTGAAAGATTAAGATACTTATTTACAGCAAAAAACGAAGAAATTAAACTGATTATTATTCCTATAATGAATACGGCTAAAAATAACAGAGCCATAATTTTCATTTCAATAATATAAATTATTTCATCAATTTGTTCCTGAGCAATATATATGGTTGCCAATACCAGAGCGATAGCCAAAATAGAGGCAAGAAATCCCTGGGTAACCCCTGTCCAAAGAAAGGGTCTTCTGATAAAACCTCTCGTTGCACCCACAATCTGCATGGTGTGAATAATGAATCTTTTTGAATAAACCCCCAGCCGAATGGTATTGTTTATTAAGGTGAGTGAAACTATAAGTAATAATCCTGCAAAAGCTACCAGAACCAAACTTATTCTCCTGACGTTGTCATTGATCTCATGGATCATGGTTTTACGATAGTAAATTTCACTAACCTGATCGTATTCAGCTAATTCATTTTCAATATAAAAAATACTGTCCGGATTGGCGTATTCGGCCCGGAGTTTCACCTTTATGGTGGGATGAAGGGGGTTGAACCCCAGAAACTCAATGAAATCTTCACCCAGGGCTTTTTGAGTTTCGATCGCAGCTTCTTCTTTGGAGACAAAAACGGTACTTTTTACATAATGCTTTGCATCCAGGATCTTTTTTAATTGTTGCATATCCGCTTCCCGAAGATCATTTTTAAGTTCAACGTTAAAACCGATATTTTCCCTTACATAATCACCAATCTGTTTGGCATTTAGCAGAAGAAAGCCAACAAGACCCAGAAGAAAAAGTACCATAGCAATACTTACAACTGAAGTAAGAAATGAAGTGCGAAATCGTCTTTGAGCCGCTTGATTTTCTTTCTTTGCCATGATGCTGATTGATGAATTTGCAAATGTAACAATTTTTATTGAATGTCTGAATACAGGGAATCCTGACCCGGCCTAATTTTGGCATTTTAGCGAATAAGGCATTATCGAATTATTATCTTTACGGAATTTATATTTCAAAATGGGAATAACAAAATATTTTTCCTGGAATTTTGGGGAGAAAAGGGTAGTTTGGATTGAAAAGATTAATCAATGGATTCAGTTTGAAGAACCCGCCTTTTTTGTTTTTGAACAGTTATTTACTGAGCCGGACCCGGAAACTATTATTTCAAATTTTAAATCCAGGTATGATACAAAGCTTGAAGTAGCGGAGGAATTTGTCCTTGAAATTAAAAAAAACTTAGAGAGATTGCTTCAAAAACCCTTTAAACCGGATGAAAATTCAATTTTTGGAATTCCTGATTTTATTGAAGAAGAAATGGATTTCTGGTCAGCCTGTGTATATCGTTCTAATGGCAGAAATATAAAATTTTCTTATTCATCTGAATTACTTGAATACTATATTCATCATAGTTTTTCTCATCTGATAAGGAAAAATGAAGTCGGGGAGGATGCAGAATTTCAGGTTGTTAAGAATCAGGGTCTTTATTATCTGAATAAGATATCACCTGTCAAAAAACAATGGAAATGTGAAGATATTCCGACATTGAAAAGGCGGGTTTTCATTGAATTTTCAAATGCTATTTACAATAAGGATAACCAGGAATGGATGAGTATTATTCATGGAGCAGCTTTAGAATTAAATCTGACCACCATTCTGTTATGCTCATCCACCGGCAGTGGGAAAAGTACCCTTGCTGCCCTTATGCAAAACCAGGGATACACTTTATTAAGCGATGATTTTGTCCCGGTTGATTTTAAATCTTTAAAAATTTATCCTTTCCCTGCTTCCGTTTCTGTTAAATCAGGATCCTTTAATTTACTCAAAAAATATTATCCGGTATTATCTGAACAACCGGAAGTGCATTTTCGGCTGACCAACAAATCTTTGCGGTTTATGCCCCCTTTGCACATAAATCATTTTGATTATCATCCCAGGTCATTGAAACATATCGTTTTTGTAAACTATGTTGAAAATAAAGAAGTTGAATTAAGAGAATTGCAGATTCCTGAAGCCCTGATTCTTTTCAATGAAGAAGCATGGATATCCCATGAACCGGAAAAAGCGAAAAGGTTTATGGATTGGTTTTCAGGAATGAAGTTTTTTAAACTTGATTATGGAAACAGTTCTGAAGTAGTTAAAATGTTAAATTCAGTAATCTTTCGCTGATTCATAAAACCCGGCGGGGATTAATATCAATAAAGAATTATTTTTTGAGTTTCTGAATATGTCTCTGATTCAAAAAACAGAAGGTAGACACCATCTTTCAGATTATCCAGATTAATCTGGAATAGATTTGTGGAAGGGATTTGTTTTTTGGATACAATTCTCCCACTTATATCATAAATAGTTAAATGGCTGTTTTCTGGTATACGACCCTTCAGAAATACCTGCTTTTGATTAGAATAAATTTTAATTTTTTCAATATCATTCATGGCAAAACCGGATGTTTGGTCTATATTTTCATGAAAATAAAACCTGCCGGTGCCTTTTGTACCCGGTGCCAGATTTACTTCATAAACTGCACCGGGTTCCCTTAAATCAGTAATTATTCCCTTTTCACGATCTTCCAGGTAAGCCCCTGAAGACAGTGATAAATTATGAAATTCAGCTGAAAATTTAACTTTCCCGCCCATTGTAAAATCCAATCCAAGGGGAACGATTATAGATTCCTCTTTTCTGTCAGGTAAACATTGGACAAAATAACTTAATTCGCCGTTTTGAACCAGGTGAGAATAAAAATGAAAATTTTCATTATGTCCAAATCCTCTTATGTCCCAGGAAGGATCAAGGCCATAGGTCATATCCTCATGGTATATTAATTTCGTTTGGGAGCTTAATTCATTAAACGTGGCTGTCAGAGTAATACCGGGTAAAGCTTTTTTGTCGATAGATTTTTTATAAAAAGCAACGTCATTATGAGATTGCATCATGGAGTTAAAAACAAGATTTCCTCCCGATCCACCTGCTCTGACTATAAAACCCTGGCCCATTTGAATATAATCCTCACCAACAGATGAACTGTTTGCTATATAATTATTGATAACCGGGTCATAAACATATACAGCCAGATCACTCTGATCGATTAAGGAGGCATTCCGGGATAAAAAGCAATTATCGCCGGCATCACTGAAAATGGTTATACCCATCGCCGAAGTAAATGGATTTCCGCTTGCATTCCATCCCCTGTTATTGTTTGTAACAGGGCACAAAATATTTTGATCCGGATTGATTTTCCCGGTAAATTGGAGCATATTTCCCTCAGAAATCCCGGTGAAAAATCCCTCACCGGGAGAAAGATCATAGTTTGGAATTGGATTGGTCGGGTGTAAGGTCCAGATCCCGGTTGTTTCATTCAGAGTTCTTAAGGCATAAAAATCACCGGATCCATTTTGGTCAATATTATTTTCTGCCAGGAGTGAGGATAAGTTGTATTCTGAAAGCGGAACGGAAATTCGGCCAAACGTCAGCTGCATATGGTGACTGTAA
>CBDUPM010000329.1:0-3948 GCA_965369105.1 uncultured Bacteroidales bacterium
GAATTTTTATTTCTAATAAAGCCGGATAAAATTTTCTGTTCTCTATTTTATCAACAAGCCGGGTAGCCAAAGGCTGATTTCCGGTATATATGTAACAATAAATAGTACCACTATCATAGCAATAAACAGGGGGAGAAGCGGTTTAATTACTTTTTCAATCTTTATTTCAGCTACACTGCAGCCTATAAATAAAACCGATCCAACCGGAGGAGTACATAATCCAACACTTAAATTGAGGACCATAATTATTCCGAAATGGATGGGATCAATCCCAAGCTGGGCAGTAACAATGGGTAAAAAGATGGGAGTGAAAATCAGTACAGCAGGGGTCATATCCATAAATACCCCTACGAATAACAGAATTAAATTGATAACCAGCAGAATAACAAATGGATTATCACTTAAGGCCAGCAAACCGGAGCTGACATTCTGAGGAATATTTTCATAGGACATGATCCAGGAAAGACCAATAGAAGTGCCTACCAGTAACAATACTATGGCTGTGGTACGTACCGATTTAAGTATAATGGCCGGCATACTTTTCATGGTAATTTCCTTATATATCAATGCAAGTATCAGGGCATATAAAACCGCAACTGCAGAAGCCTCTGTTGCTGTAAAATATCCGGCTACAATTCCCCCTATAACAATTACCAGTAACATAAGGGAAGGTATAGCTCTTAAAAAAACTTTAGATGCTATTATTACTTTTTGTTTTTTTTGAATGGATTTATATACCATAAATCCAAGGAAACCAGCAGCCAGCAATATTTTCACCGTAGAATAAACATTTTCAGATGCATGAGCGGACAGATTTCTGAGTCCCCAAATAAGCGCAAAAATCACTGCCGTAACCAATGCAATTTTTCCAAGCGTTTTTATTACCCCCGCAACACCTTTATTTTTATATATCAGCATCGACATGGCAACAATCATTATGGACACTCCGGTTAATATTCCCGGAAGGTAGCCGGCAAGGAACAATGCTGTAATGGAGGCACCTCCGCTGGCAAGGGAATAAACAATGAGGATATTGCTGGGAGGAATGGACAAACCGGTAGTAGCAGAAGTAATATTCACTGCAGCACTGAAGTTTTCATTATACCCTTCCTTTTTCATTTCAGGACCCATAATACTTCCTATGGCAGAAGCTGAGGCTGCAGCGGATCCGGATATAGCGCCAAACAACATGTTGGCTATGACATTGACAAAGGCCAGTCCACCTGGTAATCCTCCAACTAAAACCCTCGCAAGATCTATAAGCCTCATGGCAATCCCACCCGAATTCATAATATTGCCCGCCAGGATAAAAAACGGGATAGCCAGAAGGGCAAAACTGTCCAGACCTGTAGCCATCCGGTGAGCAAAAGTGGTAAATGCTGCAATCGAATCTATCGACAAAAGCATGGTGATGATCCCTGAAAGTCCGATGCTAAATGCTATCGGGACTCCAATTCCCAGGAAGATTATAAAACTGATAACAAGGATAAGGATTTCCATTTTTAGACTTTTATAAATTCCGTAAATTTTGAATTGAGTAATACACTATCAGGATTCCACTGATGGGCAGCACCAGGTAAACAATTCCGAGGGGTAGTTCCAATGCCGCTGATTTAACATTTAAAACAAAGCGGGTATAAACCAACCAGCTACCTCCAATTACCATTACAGTGAGTGCAAAAAGTAAAACCATTATATATATGACTTTCTGAAGGTTTTCTTTTCTTTTTCCTTTTGATTTCTGAAGTAAGATATCGATTGCAAGGTGCTCATTTCTTCCCGCAACATAGGCTGCTCCCAGCAGGCCAACCCATATTAAAAGAAATCCGGCAAGCTCATCCGTAAAAGAGCTGGGGGAACTTAAAAGGTAACGGCTGATCACCTGCCATAACACATCAATTACCAGAATTGACATAATGGCAACCAGGCAATATTCTAATATTTTGTTCAATCTGTCGTTAAAGCTCATAGCATCTGTATTATTCCGTTTTCCTGATTCTGTTTATTATATCGTAAACTTCAGGCTGATCTTTGAATGTATCATATATTTCAGAGACTTTTTCAGCAAAAGGGGCCTTTTCAGGATAGATAATAGTGACTCCTGCTTTTTGGACTGCTTCCAGCGATTTTTCAACAGACTCAGCCCAGAGTTTCCTTTGTACTGTAACCGACTCATCTACTGCTTGCTGAAGCCATTTTTTCTGAATGTCTGTTAGTTTGTCCCAAACCTTTTTGCTGATAATCAGTACATCAGGAACCATTGAATGTTCATTGATAGAATAATACTTACATACTTCATAGTGATGGGATGTATAAAAGCTGGGAGGATTGTTTTCTGCCCCGTCCACCACTCCACTTTGCAGAGCCGTATAAAGTTCCCCATATGAAATCGGTGTTGGAGAACCACCCAACAGTTTCACCAGGTTCATAGAAATTACGCTTTTCATAACCCTGATTTTTAAACCATCAAGATCTTCCGGTGTATGAACAGGTTGATCTATGGTATAAAAACTCCTGCTACCTGCGTCATAAAAGCAAAGTCCGCGGATCCAGAAAGGTTCTGAACTGACCAGGATCTCCTTCCCGATTTCTCCATCCAAAACCCTGAAAGCATGTTCCTTGGATTTAAAAATATAGGGGAGTCCCAGGGCCTTGAATTCAGAGGTAAAACCTTCCATTACGGCAGTGGATACTTTTGTAATGGCCAGGCTGCCAATTTGCAAAAGTTCTACACATTGCTGCTCCGATCCCAGCTGCCCTGAAGGGTATATTTCTATTTGAAGTTGCCCCTCTGAGATTTCATCGCATCTTTCTGCCATAAAAACCATGGCATTATGAACGGGATGTGAAGGATCCAGTCCATGGGCAAGCTTTAAAACTTTTTTATTATCCTGCAATGAACAGGAAAATAGAAACGAAGAAAAAATGAGCAGTATTATTGGTTTTTTCATATTTCCGGAAAATTCGTTTTTAAAGAAACATTATTTTTTTAACAGTTCAATAGGATTCTGTCGGCACAAAACTTCATTTTGAATAATCTCTAAATTATTTTTCATTTCTGCAAAGGACGAATTTTCCCTCTCCCAAAAAGCATAAAACCGGTAATCCAGTTGTTTGGCTGCTTCTGTTTTCAATTGCAGGAAGAAAGTCTGGGTTATACCGGCACCTTCTTCTCTTGTCTGACCATAGCGGGTAACCCGTTCTTTATCCGCCAGAATACCCATAAATAAATAGCTTGTGTCAAAGGCTTGTTTATCATGGGAATACAGGAGAAACTTTTCATCCCCGATGCTTTCACCATAATACTTATCCGAATGCAAATTCACTATTCCGGTCGTAAATTCCGTTCCAGGTTCAGCTTTATCAATGAATAAGCTGCTTTTGTATGAATAACTGCCAGCGGTAATCCTGACATACTGAGTAATATTATATGTTTTCTCTCCTGCTTTCCAGTTTGGGAAGGAAAACCGGAATTCAGATCTTAGCGGACCTTCGTAAACAAGTTCATAAATTCCTTTCCCATTATCACCAATTCTGTAAAGGGAGTCGTCAACAAATAAAGCAACCGATCCTGCACCCAGTGAATTTCCAACCTTCAGAATATCCATTCCCCAGTCATTAAGTTCATGGTAAGTTTTCCCATAAGTTTCTGCTGGTGCACCTACGGTATGCTTATTTACCCCAACATTATCCAATGCCATTTTCCTGGTGGTTTTCCCAAATATATCCATGCCATTTCTGAGGTCGAAATAATTTCTGAAGCCAATCAGATCATTTTCCCAGGCCGGACCTTCCATGAGAAATTCTTTTGAAGAAATCTCAGTTTTTGAAGACTGGAGTCTTTCAGCATATTCCAGTTCCTCATTAAAGTCAGCATGCCGGGCAAAACGGATATTTGTTTTTTGAGGAAATTCCGGATCTTCTGTGACCGGCACCTGTGTGCAATTT
>CBDUPM010000330.1:0-3943 GCA_965369105.1 uncultured Bacteroidales bacterium
GCAACTGGAACTGTGGTATCCTATTTTCTTCTCGGTAAAGAAGTTGTTTTCTCATTTTCCACCTTTGAAGCAATAACACTTCAAAATGTACCCTTTTATGTGGTTTTAGGTTTTTTCGGCGGACTGGTATCCGTAATGGTGACAAGGGGAGTCAAAAAAGTGGAAGGATTTTATTCAAAGATTCATTCTGTATACCATAAAATAGCTCTTGGCGGTTTGTTGCTGGGCTTGTTAATTTTCTTTTTCCCCCCACTTTACGGAGAAGGATATATTGCTTTAAAAGCCCTGATGACCGGAACAGCTGCTGAGCTGGCAAATGGTAGTTTGTTTTTCAGTCTTCGGGATAACTTCTGGTACCTCACCATTTTCCTGTTCCTGGTGATGTTTCTTAAAATTATCGCCATGTCGATTACTACCGGAAGTGGGGGAGTAGGCGGTGTTTTTGCGCCTTCACTGTTTATCGGTGGATTTACTGGATACCTGACCGCTACCGTGTTAAACCGTTTGGAATTTCTGAATTTGTCTGAACGAAATTTCACCCTGGTGGGAATGGCCGGAGTTATGGCTGGAGTTATGCATGCACCATTGACAGCAATTTTCCTCATTGCAGAAATAACAGGAGGCTATACCCTGTTCATCCCATTGATAATTACCTCGGCCATAGCATACCTGACAACCATCTATTTTGAACCCCATTCCATTTATACCGAACGCCTCGCTAAAAGGGGCGAGCTGATTACCCATCATAAAGATAAAGCAGTCCTGACCCTGCTTACTGTGAAGTCTGTGATCGAAAAGGACCTTAAACCCATTCATCCAGATAGTAAATTGGGAGACCTGGTAAAAATAATCTCTAAATCCAAAAGAAATATTTTCCCGGTTGTTGACGAAAATGAAGTATTATATGGAATTATACTCCTGGATAATATAAGGGAAATAATTTTTAATCCTGAAATGTACCAGACTACCCTGGTATCTGATTTAATGATTTTACCTCCCGCAACTATAAGTCCGGATGAACCTATGTCGGATGTTATGAATAAATTTGAAGAAACGGAGGCCTGGAATTTACCGGTTGTTCAGGATGGAAAATATGTGGGATTCGTATCAAAAGCAAAAATATTCAATAAATACAGGAAACTATTGGTACAGTTTTCTGACGAATAATCCGGCACAAGCATTGAAGGACCGGGGATTGTTATAGTTTCCGGAATTACTGAATAAGCCCGGAAAAGAATCCGTCTTTTTCCTGATAAAAATATGGTAATTCCACCACAAAAAAGTAATTTTGAGCTACTCAAAAAAATACATTTATGAAAAGAGATACGCAAATATTCAAGCTGATTAATGAGGAAGCTCAGCGTCAGAAAAACGGAATCGAGTTAATTGCTTCAGAAAACTTTGTAAGTGAACAGGTTATGGAAGCTATGGGTTCCTGCCTGACCAATAAATATGCTGAGGGTTATCCGGGAAAAAGGTATTATGGTGGGTGTGAAGTGGTGGATAAAACCGAGCAGCTTGCAATCGACCGACTTTGTGAATTATATGATGCTGAATATGCAAATGTTCAACCTCATTCCGGGGCACAGGCAAATATGGCCGTATTTCTGACAGTAATGAATCCAGGTGATACGTTTATGGGTCTCGATCTTTCCCATGGAGGTCATCTTTCTCATGGTTCTCCCGTAAACAGCTCCGGAATTCTGTATCATGCGATATCTTATGGTCTCGATGAGGAAACAGGACGGATCAATTATGATAAAATGGAAGAAACCGCCCTCGCAGAAAAACCAAAATTAATTGTCGGTGGAGCTTCTGCTTATTCCAGGGAATGGGACTATGCAAGAATGAGAGCAATTGCAGATAAAATTGGTGCCCTTTTTATGGTGGATATGGCTCATCCTGCCGGTCTGATTGCCGCAGGTTTACTCGATAATCCATTAAAACATGCCCATATCGTTACTTCCACTACACATAAAACCCTCAGAGGTCCGCGGGGTGGGATAATTCTGATGGGAAAAGACTTTGATAATCCATTCGGAATCACCACCAAAAAAGGGGAAGTCAGAAAAATGGGAGGACTCCTTAATTCTGCAGTTTTTCCAGGTATCCAGGGTGGTCCGCTCGAGCATGTGATTGCCTCCAAAGCGGTAGCTTTCGGAGAAGCCCTGACAGATGAATTTAAAGTATACCAGACACAGGTAAAGGAAAATGCCAGGGTAATGGCAAAGGCCTTCATGGAAAAAGGTTATAAAGTGGTATCAGGAGGTACCGATAATCATTCCATGCTGATTGATTTGAGAACCAAAGTTCCTGAAATAACAGGTAAGCAGGTTGAGAATACACTCGTTAAAGCCGATATTACCGTAAATAAAAATATGGTTCCCTTCGATAGCAGATCGCCTTTTCAAACCTCAGGAATCAGGGTAGGTACTCCGGCTATCACAACCAGGGGAGTAAAAGAGGACCTCATTCCTGAAATTGTGGGTCTGATGGACGAGGTGATTACCAACATCGAAGACGAATCAAAGATTGAATCAGTAAAGGTAAAAGTAAACAAGATGATGGGATCATTTCCCATGTTTGCTTAATGCCAGTTGCCTTTCATATACCGTCATTTTATCAGGAATATAACCATTAGTCATATGGAATGGTATATTTATGTTTTGATCGTACTTGCCGGCTTCTTTGCAGGTTTTATTAATACCCTTGCAGGAAGCGGTTCACTTATTACCCTGCCTTTACTTATGGCTTTAGGACTCCCGGCCAATATTGCCAATGGAACAAACCGGATAGCCATTTTACTTCAAAATGTGGTAGGGGTGAGTAGTTTTGGCAAACAAAAAATCCTCAATTTTAAAACTTCCTTAAAGTTGCTTATTCCGGCAGTCATCGGATCTGTTATCGGTGCACAAATTGCGGTAGATATCAACGAGGAAATTATGACCAAAACCATTGGGGGATTGCTCTTGTTTATGTTCTTTTTTATCCTCCTGAAACCTTCCCGGTGGCTGAGAGAAAAACAGGATAAAGCATCTGTTCCCTATTGGCTGCAGATTATCATTTTCTTTTTTATCGGAATGTACGGTGGATTTATCCAGGCAGGTGTTGGTTTTTTTCTTTTGTCCGGACTAGTATTGGGTGCAGGCTACGACCTGGTTCGAGCCAATGCCGTAAAAGTACTGATTGTGTTATCCTATACGGCTTTTGCCCTGGTTGTATTTATTATTAACGACCAGGTGAATTATAGCTATGGATTTATTCTTGCTATAGGAAATATGCTGGGTGCTTTTGTGGCTGCAAAATATGCCGTTCAGTGGGGACCTAAATTTGTTCGGTATCTTCTTCTGATTACTGTTGCCGTGGCTGCCACAAAACTTCTGGGACTTTATTGAGGTTCAATGATGTATTTTATCCATCCTCTTTGTATGACATCATCTGAAGTTTCAAATTTTATGGCCCGGGCTGCCTTTAATACAGCAGTATAAATACAATCGTCCTGGTAGGAAGCTGTCAGAATTTTCGGATTTCCTACCACATTGCCTTCATTATCCAGGTCAATTTGAACAACTACAGTGCCATCATTGCGGGAGGCAGCCCTTTTGACGTTTCGTCCCGGGAGTATAAAAAAAGTGAGGTTCAAAAAAATGTAGAAGCGTTTTTCAGTGACTTGTTCGATCAGGTAATCCCGTTGGACTTTCCTTTTTTGGGCATCTGTTCCGGAAACGGACTCCTGGGAAATTATTACGGTACCAACATATCCCGCAGATATGGTGAAGGCATCGGCAGTGTGAACATTAAACTTTCTGAAGAAGGGGAACGGGATCCGTTGCTTGAAGGATTGCCAAAAGAGTTCCTAGCCCTGGTCGGGCATAAGGAAGCGTGCGATGACGTGCCTCAAAATGCGATTTTGTTGGCCTCTTCGACAACCTGTCCTGTTCAA
>CBDUPM010000331.1:0-3934 GCA_965369105.1 uncultured Bacteroidales bacterium
AAGCGGCGTTTCAATGTTTGTTCCTACATGTTCATCACCGATATTAAAGTAATTTTTTATAGATAATTCTTTTTCTCCGGCAATATTATTCAGGTTTTGCCTCAGGGCATTATTTCCGTTTATTTTCATTTTTGAGATTTTTGGATGCTTTTATCCTTTTATCAGGATAAAAAAATCATGCAGCGTAATCTTTAAGAGAATCCATCAACTTCTTCCGGGTAAAAAAGATTCTGCTCTTTACCGTTCCGATTTTAAGATCAAGCGCATCGGCTATCTCTTTATACTTATAACCCTGGGTATGCATTTTGAAAGGCACTTTGAAATCGTCATCAAGCGCTTCAATTGCCTTATTAATCTCCTTCAGACGAAAATTTGAATCCGGTGTAATCATTTTGGATTCTTTGGAATTATTCAGGTAGTATAAATCCTTTGTGTTATCAACGGTTGTATTTTCCCTGACTGATTTCCTGTAGTTATTAATAAAGGTATTCTTCATTATAGTATATGCCCAGGCTTTCAGATTAGTAAATTCCTGAAATTTATCTCTGTAGGTTAATGCTTTCAGATATGTTTCCTGAAGCAGGTCTTTTGCTTCTTCTCTATTAGATGTCAGACTTAATGCAAATCTTTCGAGGCTATCTTCCATTCCTATTAGTTCGTTATTGAATTCCATTGCTGTCATGATCAAAGTTTTTATGTTAAAATTGTTTAACAAATATAAGTCATTGTTGAACAAAAATGCAAATCCGACCAGTCTGAACTACCTTAATTCTTCCTTTATTCTAAATAAAGATGTTTTTATATCATATTGTTTTACAATGCTTTAATTTTATATTCGAAAAATAAGTCTAAATAAATTCCAAACAATAATATGTTGTTGAAGATTGTTAAATTCCCGTTAAACAAAATACGTCTATTCCTGCCCTTTTCACCTGTTTTTTTCAGGAAAAAAATCAACTATCGCCCGGCTGCCTCTTCTGAAAGATGCATTCATACTTGCTTACAGAGATTCGGGTTTTTTTATCTTCTATTTTGTTTTGTTAAACAAAAGCCTGTTTTTTTATCCTGAAAACAGAGATCCTGAATTAGCATTAAAAATACCGGTTTTTTATAAAATTGGATCAGAAATGCAATAATCGAATAAATCCTTTCGGTCCCTTGTTGATTAAAAGTAAAATTTTCATCCCAAGAGGGCCGGATGGTTTTTCTTCATTTTATAATCAATGAAAATACATCGTTAAGGAAAAACCGGTGGGCTAAATACTTTATTTTCTACTTACTTTTTTAATAAAGGCGTCTTTATATCCTTTGGCTTTTATGTCCATCAACGTTTTTTCTGCTTCACCTTTATTTAAATATATTCCGGTTGAATACCTGTAAAATCCATCAGATCCTTTTATCGTCTGTACATCCGGAATATTTTGGAAAAACGAATCTTCCGCAGGTTTTCGGGTAGCCACAAACTGAATGGTGAAATAAAAATCATAATCTTCCGGAAGTATTTCATTTTCATCTAAACTTTTATCGAATCGGGATAGGGGAATAATAAAAGCATCGGTATATCCATTCAATACAAAATCGACCAGGCTGTCCTGAGCTTCAGAATAATCCTCAAATATCCCGGATAAATACCTGTAAAAACCATCTGTGCTTCTGATCTGCCTGATTCGTTCAGGGGTTTCAAAGTTATCCAGGGGTATAGCATTCCTCAATGCAAGCAACTGTATGGTAAACGGACCTTTTACCCGGTCCAAATCCGGTACACTGGGTTGAAGCAAGTATTCAAACTCTTCTGCTGTCACAATTCTTCCTTCCGGGAAATCGGTCTCAATCGCTTCATTCAGGAATTCAATAGCATTCCTTTTATTAGAGAAATCTCCTGCGGCATAAATATGTTTCCTTCCCGTTTCGTAGAGTTTTATACTTTCATTCTCAAAATCTTCCCGCATATCTTTTATTTCACCCGAAGTATCATCAAGGATAACGTAGTATTTTTTCCCTGCTGCAGGTTTGAGGTGTTCCGGAACCAGGTATTCTTCCAGCCAGATATCCTTATCTCCGCTGTTTACCAGCTTTAGCTCCACCTGCCGGTTGTATTTTCTGCCTTCTGCATTGTCGGTTCCGTCCGGATTTTCATTTATTGCAATATTATTTGACTCCCCGACAGCTTTGGAGATGAATCGGTCTTCACTAATTCCCCTGGCTATCAGATAATCCCTGACTGCTTTTGATCTTTTATTGGATAATCTAAGGTTATAATCCGCCGACCCCTTGGAATCGGTATGACCCGTTAATTCGAGTAACATTTCGGGATTGTCATTCATTATTTTGAACATTTTCTCAAGTTCAAACTGGGCCTCAACCGATAAAACATCTGAATCAAATCCAAATAAAATGTTTTTTGCAACTACGTAGTCCCCTCTGCTTACTCCTTCCGGTATCAGATTACTTTCAACATTCACCTCCGTAGTTGTATGCTGAGATCTTATACTGACATCTGATTTAAGTGAATCATAGCCGGCAGATCCAATGCTAATTTCATAATCTCCTGCCTCCACGTCAAAACTGTACTCACCGGTTTCAGGATCCGGTTTGGTTATGGCCAGTATTTCTTTGGTTTCTACATTTACCAGTTCAATGGTAGTTGAGGTATCCATGATCCCATCATCCTCAAGAACAACCGTACCCTTTAATGCGATGAGTTTATCATCGATTTCATCACCCGGCGAAACAAGCGCAAGATCACCTCCCGGAAACAGTCCGGAGGAACTGGTATAAATTGCCTGTAGTCCGTTGTTAATGGGCTGGTAATGCAGGTCATCATCGTTTGAACTTATCGGAAAGCCGAGATTGGCAGGATAAGACCAATTGCCGGTGGGTAATTTACTGGAATAAAACACATCAAATCCACCCATGGTTGCATGACTCATTGAACTGAAATACAATGTTTTCCCATCGCCGGTAATATAAGGTGTTTCTTCAGAATATAATGAATTTATGGGTTTACCCAGGTTTTCCGGAATACCCCATACACCATCTTTCTTCCGGCTGACTTTATATATATCCATTGCGCCCATACCACCGGGTTTGTCACTGGTAAAATAAAGTGTCAGTTTGTCTTTACTCAAAGAAGCGTGAGTTTCATTAAAAATGGTGTTGATATTCTCCGGCAATAACTCCGCTTTGGTCCAAACACTATCCTTATAATAACTCACAAATAGCTCTGAATTGTAATTTTCAATCCTTGACAGATATAACTCTGTCCCATCGGTCGATACGGAGGAAAGCCTGATTTTCCCATCAACCTGAATCTGGTGGTTAATGGATTCAGGCCTGGTCCATTTCCCATCCCTGAAATAGCTCATCATCACTGCAGAATAAAATGGCCTGTCTGTCATATATAGCAGCAATTGTTTATCTTCAGCATATACGGCATTATATCTTGACCGATCTGAAAATTCACTGTTATTAAAAAAGGAAGATATCTCCACATTGACGGTATCCCGGATCATTTTTTTGGACAACTCAATGGACTTGATTTGCTTATTTATATATTCAATTTCAGCAACATCCCTGATTTGCATTACCGTTTTAAATTTATTGTAGTATTCTGTTGCCAGGTCAATTTTATTGGCTATATGATAGGCCCGGGCCATGGCAAATAAACTTTCCTTGGGAGCATTGGTCTCTTTATATGAACCTTCCCGGTAACTGGGCGAAATGCTTTGAACCGCTTTTTCAAGATAAGGAATGGATTTAAGTTTTTGTCCCGGGATACTCAGATAGCTTGCTCCAACGAGAAAATTCAGGTTGGCATTACCCGGATCTTCCTTAAGTAATTCCATGTAAAGAAAGGCTGATTCCTGGAATTCCTCCAACAGAAAGAAATATTCAGCCTCAATAAACTTGCGCTTGAATTCTTTTTTTTCTTCTT
>CBDUPM010000332.1:0-3927 GCA_965369105.1 uncultured Bacteroidales bacterium
ATTATCCTTTTGGAGGTGTTTCCTCCGATGGATATGCTACCTCCATTTATGGTAATGTCAATATTCAATGGGAAACCAGTAACCAGTTTGACCTGGGAATAGACCTGAGCATGTTTAATTATCGATTGAACCTCACCGCCGACTATTTCTACAAAGTGACAAGCAATATGCTGACTCAGGAACCGATCCCTCCTTCCGGAGGTCTTATCCAACCTGCGTGGGTAAACCGGGGAAAAATCCTCAACAGTGGATTTGAATTTGAACTGAGCTATAAACAGGCTTATAAAAATGGAATGCTGGCAGTGACGGGTATGCTCGCCACAATTCACAATGAAGTACTGGAACTGGATGCACCTATCTCAGGAGCAAGAATAGATAATGGAGTGTTCGCCACCCTTACAGAGGAAGGGGAAAGCGTTGGCTCTTTTTATATCTACGAAATGGAAGGAATTTTCCAGAATAACATAGATATCATAACCCATGCATACCAGGGTGATAATATCAAACCTGGAGATGTGAAGTATAAAGATCAGGATACCAATGGAATCATTGTCGAGAAAGACCGTAAACATCTGGGAAGCGCAATACCTTTATTCACCTATGGTTTAAATATTGCGCTTAATCATAAACGTTTTGATGCCTCCCTTTTCTTCCAGGGTAGCTACGGAAATGAGATTTATTACCAGATAGCAACCGATATTGAGGGTTTCTACCGCCCTTTCACTGTAACTCAACGATACTATGACGAGCACTGGAAAGGTGAGGGCACCAGCAATACCCAACCCAGAGCCTCCTGGGCAGCAAAATCAAATAACACCAAACCTTCCACTCGTTTTCTTGAAAGTGGTTCCTATCTCAGGCTGAAAAACCTGCAATTAGGCTATACTCTTCCGGAGAGCTTTAAAGGAAAGACCTATTTTGAAAAAATGAGAATATATGTAGTTGGCCAAAACCTGCTGACATTCACAAAATATCCCGGCTTAGATCCTGAAATGACCGTTAGTGACAATTCCTCCTCGGAAGGTGACAGAGCAGCTGGTATTGAATGGGGCACCTATCCATCTGCAATCTCTTATAGCATTGGAATACAATTAAGCTTTTAAAATAATTCAAGATGAAATTTAAATTATTGATCATTTTATCAGGATTAAGTATCAGTTTCGGATGTTCAGATTTTCTGAATGAAGATCTTCAGGGAGTCTATTCCGGGACTACTTTTTATAAAACAGGAGAGCATGCCTTATTGGCAATCAATGCATGCTATGAACCTCTTGCCTTTAAATCCATTAAAAATAATATCTGGGTATTTGGCGATGTTGCTTCTGATGATGCCGTCAAAGGTGGAAATCCGGGCGATCAGGGTGAAATCTCCTTTATTGACAATTTCGAAACAAATTCTGATAACGGATATATCGTTTCGATATGGGAACACTTTTATAACGGAATTGCCCGGACTAATGAAGCTATCGCAAATATCCCTTCCATTGATATGGATGAAACATTGAAAAATCAATATCTGGCCGAAGGGAAATTTCTGCGTGCTTACTATTATTTTCAACTGGTAAATATATTTGGAGAAGTTCCTCTGAAAACAGATCCTGTAAAATCCAACGATGACCTGCATAAAGCTTTATCCAGCCTTGATATTCTTTATACTCAAATTATAAATGATTTGCTGGATGCAAAAAGTGATTTACCTGCTGAAATCGGTCCTGCCAATTATGGACGTGCCTCCAAAGGAGCTGCATTCGGTTTATTATCCAAAGTATATCTCTACAGGGAGAATTTCCAGGAAGCACTTAACTACGCAGATTCCGTTGAATCCATTGGAATCTATGGTCTGTTGGATTTATATAATCAGAATTTCATGGTTGATTTTGAAAATAACAAAGAATCAATATTTGAGATTCAGCATCTCACCGGGCAAAACCCATTCCAGGGAAGTGCGCTAAATCAATGGTTTTCACCTGCCAAGGAAAACGGATATTATTTCAATGTTCCTACCCAGGATTTTGTGAATGAATTTGAGCTAAGTTCTGAGGATGTAGCTGATCCTCGCCTGGATTATACAATCGGACGGGAAGGTCAGACATGGATTAACGGAGAGGCTTTCAATCCGGCCTGGTCTCCTACCGGATATATTCAGAAAAAACATATACAACCGCTAGCTGAGATTGGCAAAGGTATTAAAGGCGATGGCGATTTAAATTATACGTATATGCGTTACAGCGAAGTTTTGCTAATTAAAGCAGAAGCTCTTAACGAGCTGAATCGCAGCGAAGAGGCACTGGTGCCTTTGAACAAGGTAAGAAAAAGAGCAAGAGAAAGCTATCTTTTCGATACCGGTTTACCCAATTACGGATCTGTTCCCGTAAATCTCTTACCTGATGTGACAGACAATTCGAAAGCAGCCGTCAGACAATCTATCAGACATGAAAGACGTGTAGAACTTGGCTTTGAATTTCACAGGTATTTTGATCTGATGCGATATGGAAAATCGGTTGCCGAATCAGCACTTTCTGAACACGGTTTTAATTACGAGGCCAACCGGTATTTTCCAATTCCTCAAAGTGAAATAGATATAAATAAAAACATTAATTAATTTTTTTAAACATTTACTAAAACTCAAAATTATGAGAACATTTAAATTAGGTTTATTTTCGATGATTTTAATGATGGCGTCCGCATCTTTCTTTGTAAGTTGTGATAAAGATGACGATCCTGTTGTTATTGTTAAAACTGCATTACAAACTGCTATTAGCGATGCTAATACTTTGATTGCTTCGGCTACAGAGGGGACCGCTGAAGGTCAATATCTACCTGGCTCAAAAGCTACTTTTCAGGCTGTAATTGATGCAGCTCAGGTAGTGTATAATAATGCCGATGCTACACAAGTAGAAGTAGATAATACGGTTATTGCCCTTGCAGCTGCTACAACAGCTTTTAATGCAAATGTTGTTGCAGCCATTGCTCCTGAAGCCCTGGTGGGACACTGGACTTTCAACGATGGTTCCGGAACAACCCTTACAGATTATTCAGGAAATGATTTCGATGGTACATTGATGAACGGATCAGCAACCTGGGGCGGAGGTTTGCCAACATGGAGTATGGACCGTTATGGAAATGCGGGTGGAGCACTTATGTTTGACGAAGGTGCACATGTTGTGATTCCTTATAACGCATCACTGAATCCTGCTACCATGTCAATTTCAGTATGGGTGAATGCCGCTGAAATTCTTGAAAATAATCGTTTCATGGGTCTTCATTCCTGGAATGGTTTTAAATTCCAGCTTCAGTCAGCAAACAAGGCTTTCTTTACAATTGCTGCAACTGAAGGTATCTATGACAGAGATACAAATCCTGAATTAGCCATTAATACATGGTATCATGTAACGGTGACATTTGGTGGTGGAAATATGACCTTTTATGTGAACGGAACAGAAACTCAGGTTTGGGACAATACACCCGGAACTGCCCTGCCAGTATCAGGTAACGATCTTGTATTCGGACAAGACACTGACGAATATGCTGCTGATGATTCAAACTATGATGCAGATAAAATTATCCCGCTTGCATGGGGAGGTTATTTCCATGGGCATTTGGATGATATAAGAATCTATAATACCGTATTATCCGCATCACAGGTACAGTCTATTTATCAACTGGAAAAGGTAGCTGAATAATTTTAGTTAATAGTTCAAGTAGGTTTTAGGTAGTTCAATTTGAATTTTAAAGGGTGTCGCAATTTTGTGACACCCTTTTTATTCTTTTACTGATATTACAGGGATTAAGTCAGACAAGACTTCTGATGACCTTACTATTTTTCCAAATCCGGTGGAAAACGAATTGAACATTTATATCTCTGATCCTGGGAAACTAACAGGATTAATATATTTTCTTCCGATGGAAAGCAGGTTTATTCCGGTT
>CBDUPM010000333.1:0-3919 GCA_965369105.1 uncultured Bacteroidales bacterium
AAAGCGGTCCAGTTCTGCCTTGCTTTCACTCTCCGTTGGCTCAACCATCAGGGTGCCATGAACCGGAAAGGATAATGTTGGTGCATGGAAACCGTAATCCATAAGACGTTTGGCTATATCAGCTTCAGAAATTCCCACATCATGCTTAAAACTTCTGCAATCCAGTATCATCTCATGGCCTACCATTCCCGTATCACCCTTATAAAGAATGGGGAAATATTTATCCAGCCGGGCTGACATGTAATTTGCATTCAGTATAGCAATCCTGGTGGATTCGGTTAAACCCTTAGCTCCCAGCATTTGGATATATGCATGAGAAATCGTTAGTATACTTGCACTTCCAAAAGGTGCCGCTGCAACAGCATCGATGGCTTTGTTGCCTCCGGTTTTGATAATAGGATGTCCCGGAAGGAAGGGAACCAGGTGAGAAGCTACTCCAATAGGGCCGACTCCGGGTCCACCTCCACCATGAGGAATAGCAAAGGTTTTATGCAGGTTAAGATGACAAACATCTGCTCCAATAATGGCCGGATTTGTAAGTCCTACCTGAGCATTCATATTCGCTCCGTCCATATAAACCTGACCGCCATATTTATGAATGATATTTACCATTTCTGTGATTTCTTTTTCAAAAACCCCATGAGTGGAAGGATAAGTGATCATAAAGGCAGCAAGTTTGTCCTTATTTTCATTTGCAAAGTTTTCAAGGGCGTGAATATCAATATTTCCCCTTTCATCACACGGAACCACAACCACCTTCATTCCTGCCATTACAGCGCTGGCAGGATTTGTCCCATGTGCAGAAGAAGGAATCAGAACCACATCTCTTTGACCTTCTCCCCTGCTCAAATGATACTCACGAATAACCATTAAACCGGTATACTCACCTGAGGCACCTGAATTCGGCTGGAAAGAAATTTCCTGAAAGCCGGTAATTTTCTTAAGATCCTCGTTTAGCTCGTCTATTAAGATTTTATATCCCTCTGCCTGATCAGTAGGGATAAAAGGATGAAGATTAGCAAACTCAGGCCATAAAAATGCCATAAGTTCTGAGGCTGCATTTAATTTCATCGTGCAGGAGCCAAGGGAAATCATGGAATGTGTCAGGGAAATATCCTTTCTTTCCAGTTGCTTGATATATCTCATCAAATCTGTTTCGGACCTGTATTTATTAAATACTTCTTCTCTTAAAATCTCTGTTTTTCTGAGAAATTTACCAGGTATGGAATTTTGTTCTTTAAGAACTTCTGTTAATCCCGGTTTCTTTCCGGCTGATTCTGTGAAAATCTTTACTATTCGGTTTAGATCCTTCATTCCCACCGTCTCATCTGTACTAATACCGATGTCTCCATTTTCAAAATACCTTAAATTAATTTCATTTTTGAGAAATTCCTTTAGAAGCTGATCTTGTTTGTGGGAGGAAGGAAGAGCAATCCGGATTGTGTCAAAAAATTCCTGGTGAATGATTTCAAAACCGGCTTTCTTTAATTCTGAAACCAGATAATTGGCAGCAGAATGAATATGGCTAGCTATTTTCATCAATCCTTCAGGACCATGATAAATTCCGTACATTCCCGCCATCGTGGCCAGCAATGCCTGTGCAGTACAGATATTGGATGTAGCTTTTTCCCTTTTAATATGTTGTTCGCGGGTTTGAAGGGCCATTCTGAGGGCCGGATTATTATGCCGGTCGATGGATACCCCAATAATCCGTCCCGGGATATTCCTTTTATACTTTTCTCTTGTTGCAAAAAAAGCAGCATGCGGTCCACCATAGCCAAGGGGTACTCCAAAACGCTGAGTGGAACCCACTACCACATCCGCATCCCATTCCCCCGGAGGACTTAGTAACACCAGACTCATAATATCTGCCGCTACGCCGACCAGAACAGCATTTTCATGGCATTCATCAACAAAGTTCGCATAATCTCTAATTATTCCATCTCCCGCCGGATACTGAACAAGGGCTCCGAAGTAGCTTTCATTAATACCGGCAGTTTTGTAATCTCCAATGACGATTTCAATACCCAGGGGAATCGCTCTTGTCCTGGTTACATCCAGGGTCTGGGGAAAAATATTTTCATCTATAAAAAACTTATTGACACCTTCTTTAACTGCCTGTCTCGATCTCAGGTTATACATCATAATCATAGCTTCCGCAGCTGCTGTAGATTCGTCCAATAGCGAAGCATTGGCAATTTCCATTCCGGTGAGGCTCATTACCATGGTTTGAAAATTCAGCAAAGCTTCCAGCCGGCCCTGAGAAATTTCGGCCTGGTATGGAGTATATGAGGTATACCAGGAAGGATTTTCAAGAATATTTCTTTTTATAACCGAAAGAACATTTGTATTGTAATACCCCAGTCCCATAAACGTCCTGAAAAGCTTATTCTTTTTTGCTATTTGATTTATCCTTTCCAGATAGTCAGCTTCGGAAAGAGCATTTCCTGTTTCAAGCGCATTTTCCATCCGTATGGAATCAGGTATTATTTTCGTCATCAGGCTATCCAATGAGTCTTCACCGATTACTTTCAGCATTTCCCTGACTTCTTCCGTATCAGGACCAATATGACGATTAACAAACAGATCAGTAGGCATAATAAAATTGTTAAAAATTTAAGATTCTTTAAGGCAGGCGCCGCAAAAATAATACCTGTAAAAATGATTCCGAAGCATTCAAATATGTTTAAAAACTCTATTGTAAAAAAGGATTCATTTTTCGCTCTAAACCTATGCGGGTAGATGGACCATGACCCGGCAAAATTTCAATATCATCATCCAATATAAGGAGCTTTTCTTTGATACCCTTAATTAACTCATTATAGTCTCCACCGGGGAGGTCGGTTCTGCCAATACTCATAGAAAACAATACATCACCCGTAATTAATGTTTTTTCTTCTTTTAAATGAAAAACAATTGAACCTTTTGAATGGCCCGGCACATGAATTAAATCAATCCGGTCATTTCCGAGCTCAATAACCTCACCTTCAATAAGTTCTCTGTCAGGCAAAGGGGGTTGTTCTATGCTAAAACCAAAAATTGCGCCATGAGAAACCGCCCTTTCAACATGAAATATATCTTCCTTATGCAAATAAAAAGGGATATTATATTTATTCTTAAAATAATTTATCCCCGGAAGATGGTCAACATGCCCGTGAGTATTCAGCAATGCCTTCAATTTTAAATTCTTTGAAACAATAAAATTTTCAACGGTTTTAATTTCTTCTTCTGACTGGCAGGATGCATCCACCAAAAAACAATCATTTGATTCATTATATAATATGAAGGAATTTACCTGGAAAGGATTAAAGACAAAGTTTTGAATTTTAATCATGTATTTAAATTAAGCAGATTTACCTTTTAAAAGAGGAACAAAAACGAAATTTCCATGTTCAGTCTGGTCATATACATTTTCAGACTTTTTAACAATTTTAAGCATTTTTTGCCTGCTTCTGTTTCCTGTTGGAATGACCAGGGAACCACCAATCTTTAACTGATCCAATAAATCCTGCGGAATTTCAGGTGCGCCGGCTGTTACCAATATTTTATCAAAAGGGGCATAAACAGGAACACCTTTATATCCATCACCAAAAAAGAACTCCGGGTTATAGTTTATGGTCCGAAGTAAATTCTGTGCTTTAAGAAACAATTCCTTTTGTCGTTCAATAGTATATACTTTAACTCCCATTTCGAGCAGAACGGCTGCCTGATAGCCTGAACCCGTCCCCACCTCAAGCACCTTTTCCATGGGCTTTAATTCCAGGAGTTCGGTTTGAAATGCAACCGTGTAGGGCTGAGAGATGGTCTGTCCGGCTCCTATGGGAAATGCCTGGTCACTGTAAGAGAAATGAATAAAAGAGCTATCCATAAAAAGATGCCTTGGAACAGAGTTAATAGCATTTAAAACTCTTTCATCCTT
>CBDUPM010000334.1:0-3914 GCA_965369105.1 uncultured Bacteroidales bacterium
AGTCGGTCAAAGATTATTAAATTTTTAAGGATTTGACGTCCATTCTGTTTTCAGCTTAATTCTTCCTTGAAAATAATTTTGGTTTCAAGGTCTGAGAAATTCTCCGGAAGCTCCTCAAATAAACCAAATATTACAGACCCGCTTCCCGACATAGCCGCATAAACAGCTCCAAGATTATATAGCTGATTTTTAATGGATTCGAGTTGAGGATATTGAGGAAAGATGCTTTTTTCAAAATCATTTGCCAGGAATTTTTTCCAATCTTTTATATCTCCTGAAAGGATTTTTGTTAAGTCAGGGGGATTTTTATTGATTTCAACCCCGGAATAAGCTTCAACCGTGGAAACCGGAAATCCCGGATCTGCCAGGACAATTTTTATATTGCATAAGTTTACGGGGAAGTCTCTCAGTATTTCTCCAACCCCGCCGACCATCTGAGTTTTGTTTTCAATAAAAAAGCTACAGTCACTTCCGAGCTGGGCTGCAAGATTTTTCATATTTTCTGTCCCCAGTTTCAGGGAGAAAGCCTCATTCAACATCTTGATCATAAATGCTGCATCAGAAGATCCTCCACCTAAACCGGCACCCATTGGAATGCTTTTGTAGAGGTAAATTTTCAGGGGAGGAATTCGGTGGTCCTGCCTTAATAATTTAAGAGCCTTTATTACAAGGTTGGAGGAAGAATCCCCCGGAATTTGAAGTCCGCCTGTCTGAAAAAGATCTTTATCTGACTCGACAAATTCAAGGATGTCACAAAAAGGGACCGGTACCATCAGGCTTTGGATAAAATGATATCCATCATTACGTTTACCCTTTATTTGCAAACCCAGGTTTATTTTAGCGTTGGGGAAGGAAATCATACCGGTGATTTTTTGTTTTACAAAGTAAAGTTTTTTAAAGCTACAGGCAAATAATATTTCGGACAGGATCTAAAGTTTAAGGGCTTGAGGATGAATGCATTTTTTGGTTTTCAACAATTGTTAATTATAAGTTAGACCTGGCTGTTCAAAAACAAAAGCGGTGATTTTATTCTTTCGGCTTGAATAATATTTACCTTTGGTGTCCAATTTTATTCAGATGGCTCAAAAAAAATCAACAGGAAAGTTTTCGATAGATAAAGTAAATGCAGAATTTGGAAGAATCCCGCCCCAGGCTATCGACCTTGAAGAGGCCGTATTAGGGGCGATTATGGTGGAAAGGGATGCGATCATTACCGTTTTGGATATCCTGAAACCGGAAAGCTTTTATATTGAAGCCCACCAGAAGATCTACAAAGCCATCGTTGATATTTCCATCAGGGAAAAGCCTATTGACATTCTGACCGTTACAGAAGAACTGAAAAAAAGGGATGAACTGGAGATCGTGGGCGGTGCGGTTTATATTACCAAGCTCACAAGCAGGGTCGCATCAGCCGCTCACCTGGAATTTCATGCCAGGATTGTTGCTCAGAAATTCATACAGAGAGAGTTAATCAGGGTGAGCTCAGAAATACAAGCACGGTCATTTGATGATAGTATCGACGTGGATGAGTTGCTTGATTTTTCAGAAGCTGCTTTATTTGAAATAGCCGAAGGAAATATAAAAAAGGAAATTTCTCCTATTAATACCCTTATTAAAGAGGCTATTCATCAGATTGAAGAAGCGGCCAAAAGGGATGATGCCCTGAGCGGTGTGCCATCAGGATTTACCCGTCTGGACAGGATGACCTCCGGCTGGCAGCCTTCCGACCTGATCATTATCGCTGCCCGGCCATCTATGGGTAAGACCGCTTTTGTACTTTCCATGGCCAGAAATATGGCAGTGGAGCATAACCAGGCGGTGGCGTTTTTCTCTCTTGAAATGGCCTCCATCCAGCTGGTAAACCGCTTGATCGTTGCTGAAACGCAATTACCGAGTGAACGTATCAGAAACGGTCGTCTTGAAAGATATGAGTGGGAGCAACTTGAATATAAAATTCAAAAACTGGTTGAAGCTCCTATTTTTATTGATGATACCCCGGGAATCTCCATCTTTGAATTGAGGGCAAAATGTCGAAGGATGAAAAATATGTATGATGTAAAAGTAATCATCATTGACTATTTACAATTAATGACAGGACCTCCCGAACTTAAGTCAAACCGGGAGCAGGAAGTGTCAACTATATCCCGATCATTAAAAGGAATTGCCAAGGAATTAAATGTGCCTATCATTGCTTTATCGCAGCTCAACCGTTCTGTGGAAATGAGGTCAGGAACCAAGCGTCCTCAGCTATCTGACCTCAGGGAGTCGGGTGCCATTGAGCAGGATGCCGACATCGTTTGTTTTATACATCGTCCTGAAAAATATGGAATTGATGCCGATGAAGAGGGTAATTCCCTAAGAGGAATTGCAGAAATTCTGGTTGCCAAGCACAGGAATGGAGCTATTGGAGATGTCAGACTAAAATTCCGTGATGAATTTGCGCAATTCTCTGAACTGGAGGATGTTGAGCCGATTTTTGATGATGGTGATGATAACGGAACCCTGACTTTAAGTTCTAAAATGAATCTGGAGAAGGAGGATGAGAAAAGAGGCTTGCTTTCAAATGACAGTTTTGAGGAAGACCCCTTTTAATCCGCAGCAAACCAAGATCAGAGAATTTCTTTTAATTCTGTTAAATCCTTTATCATATAGGTATGTGGATGAGTGATGGAAATATTTTCCGGATTAAAGAATACACTATCCAATCCGAAATTTCGAGCACCTTTAATATCCACCGCCTGATCATCACCTATCATCAGACAATCTTCTTTTTTCGCATTGACAGAACTGATTGCCCATTGAAAAATTTTGGGATGGGGTTTATTGTATCCAATCGTTTCGGAAGTAAAAATCTTATCGAAATATTTTTCGAGATCACAATTCCGGAGTTTGCTAAACTGGGTTTCCCTGAATCCGTTGGTAAGTATATACAAGGAATACCTGGGTTGAAGATAAGCCAGAATTTCATGGGTGTTTGGAAATAAACCTTTTTGTTGTACACTCAATTCAAGATAATCTTCTCCGATTTGTGTAGAGAGAAATTTGTTTTTTATTTTTTTCTCGGCCAGGGTCAGATCAAATCGTTTATATCGAAGAACTTCCTTTTTAATTTTCCCGTCCCTGTATCTTTGCCATAATCTCTCATTATGTTTATGGTATAAATCAATAAACTCTTCAGGTTTGGAAAAGTGATTTTCGAGCTTGTGTTTGAAATATATCTCAACTAAAGCGGTTTTGGCATTCGTATCAAAATCCCAGAGAGTACGATCCAGATCAATAAAAAGATGTTTGTATTTTGGCATGTGTGAAAGTAAATTTTTTCTTTTTAAAATAAAAACAAGATAGTGACCCTTCTTTAAGATTCATTTAACTGGAATAATACAAGTGGCAAAACCGGGATATCCTGAAAATTTAAATTTGTATATAAAAGAAAAAGAGTGGTTCCTTTCTGGAGACCACTCTTTTTTCATGGGGATCCTGAGATCCTATATATGTATTTGACAAACACTTAATTGTACGATGATTACCACTTTTTAAGATCTGTCATCCAGTCTTCAATTTCAATTACCGCTTCGTTTAAAAAGTCAGTACTCATGTAATTCCAATCAAGTTCTGTCATCCAGACTTCCAATTCAACTTCCTCATTCAGAATTTCCATTTCTTCCATTTCTTCAGCAGACATGGTTTCTTTGAGGCTTTCCTTGCTAAGAGCGGAGCTGTCCAGGCCTTTTGAAAAGTTTTCCAGATCAATCATCCATTCTTCAAAACTTACTTCTTCTTCTTTGATATCCTCTTTTTTTGAAAAGAATGCATCTGCAATTTCTTCGGAGCTTTTCTTGAACAGCTCATTTGTGGAATTCTTTAATTCGAATGAGTTAAAAGATTTTTGAGCAAACAGACTACTGCTAAAAAGA
>CBDUPM010000335.1:0-3913 GCA_965369105.1 uncultured Bacteroidales bacterium
TTAGCACTTTCTTCGGGTTTTCGACCACTTAGTTTTTTAAAAGTCTCAAAAGGCTCAATGATAGGTATTTTATGAACCTCAATATTATCAGGAATATGTTTTTCATTCCCCTTGTCCATAACCGGATACTGAGCATTCCTGGCTGTAAAAATCACCGGTTCCCATCCATAATCACGTAAATACTTGGCGAATTTAAGGCAACGATGAACTCCGATTCCTCCACTTGGTGGCCAATAATATGTTATTATCAAGACTTTCTTCAAAATCTCAGGACAGCTTTTTAAATAAATTTTTAAAACTCAGCTTGTCTTTAATATTTTCTTCTACATCAGCAATTTTAACTCTTTCCTGTTCCATAGTATCACGGTAACGAATGGTTACGGTTTCATCTTCCAGCGTCTGGTGATCTACAGTTACACAATACGGGGTACCGATAGCATCCTGTCTCCTGTAGCGTTTTCCGATGGAATCTTTTTCATCGTACTGGCAATTGATATCAAATTTCAGATCCTCAATTATTTTCCTTGCCTTTCCCGGTAAACCATCTTTTTTAGTAAGGGGCATTACCACTAATTTTATCGGGGCAAGCACAGGAGGCAGTTTCATAACCACCCTTGAATCCAGACTCCCATCCTCCTTCTTTATTTCTTCCTCGGTGTAGGCTGCTGAAATAATCTGAAGAAACATCCTGTCGACGCCAATAGAGGTTTCCACCACGAATGGAACATAGGATTCCCTGGTTTCAGGATCAAAATATTGTAATTTCTTTCCACTTAATTCCTGGTGGGCACCCAGATCAAAATCGGTACGGGAATGGATCCCCTCCACTTCCTTGAATCCAAAAGGAAATTTAAATTCTATATCAGTAGCTGCATTGGCGTAATGAGCCAGTTTATCATGATCGTGAAAACGATAATTTTCTTCTCCGAACCCAAGTGCCTGGTGCCATTTCATTCTAAGGTTTTTCCAGTGCTCAAACCAATCCAGTTCTTCTCCGGGTTTTACAAAAAATTGCATTTCCATTTGTTCAAACTCCCTCATTCTGAAAATAAACTGCCGGGCAACGATCTCATTCCTGAAAGCCTTTCCTATTTGGGCTATCCCGAAAGGAATCTTCATGCGACCGGTTTTCTGAACATTCAGATAGTTGACAAATATACCCTGTGCGGTTTCGGGTCTCAGGTAAATTTTCGATGCTCCTTCGGATGTAGAACCCATTTCCGTGGAAAACATCAGGTTAAACTGTCGGACATCCGTCCAGTTTTTAGATCCGGATACCGGACAGACAATATTTGCATCAATGATGATTTGCTTTACCTCCTCCAGGTTTTCATCATTCAGAGCTGCAACAAAGCGTTTTTTAATCTCATCAATTTTAGCCTGATTATCTAATACTCTTTGATTGGTTTCCCGGAATTGCTTTTCATCAAAACTATCCCCAAAGCGTTTGGAAGCTTTTTCCACTTCTTTATTAATTTTTGCCTCAATTTTATCAATATGTTCTTCAATTAAAACATCGGCCCGGTAACGTTTCTTTGAATCTTTATTATCAATCAGGGGATCATTAAAAGCATCCACATGCCCGGAGGCCTTCCAGATGCTAGGATGCATAAATATTGCAGAATCCAGTCCAACCACATTCTCATGCAAAAGGATCATGGAATCCCACCAGTATTTTTTGATATTATTCTTTAATTCAACACCGTATTGTCCATAGTCATAAACGGCAGCCAGTCCGTCATAAATTTCACTGGATTGAAACACATAACCGTATTCTTTACAGTGAGCTACCAGTTTTTTAAACACATCTTCTTGTACCATAGGATAAACAAATCTTTAATTTGAAAAAGGAATTGCAAAAATAGGGGAAAAACTTAAGCTATGTATAAAATCGCCCTATATTTTAAATTTTTATCCATTTTCCGGAATTCACAGGTATTTAATACCTTAATGCTGAGAATTTGAGTTAAATTTTTTTTCAGATACTGACGTAAATCCATTTTTATATCAATCCCTGATATGAATTCCATCAATCCATAATAACCTAATCAGGCTGTGAAGAATTAAATTCCCAAATAATACAAGAATTGGTATCTTTGAATAATCTTAGAAATTAATTCCCCTTCTTCATGGAAAAAAAAGTTGATTTCCTTGTAATTGGTACCGGTCTGGCAGGATTAAGTTTTGCCCTGAAAGTGGCAGATCACGGGAAGGTATGCATTGTAACAAAAACCAGTCTTCAGGAGACCAATACCCGTTATGCCCAGGGTGGAATTGCTGCTGTGACTTATGAACCTGACAGCTATATAAAACATGTTGAGGACACCCTGATTGCAGGGGATGGGCTTTGTAATGAGGAGGTGGTTAAAATGGTGGTGGAAGAAGCCCCGGGTCAGATTGATGAGTTGATTCACTGGGGTGCAAGGTTTGATAAAAATGATGCCGGGGAATATGACCTGGCAAAAGAGGGAGGGCATTCTGAAAAACGAATACTTCATCATAAGGATAATACAGGAGAAGAAATACAAAGAGCATTATCCGAAGAAATTCATAATCACAAAAATATTGAAATCCTGGAACATCATTTTGCAGTAGATCTGATTACCCAGCATCACCTGGGAAAAATGGTGAAAAGACATCATGATGATACAGAATGCTATGGGGCTTATGTTCTAAACCTGAAGGACAATTCCATTATTAAAGTTCTATCCAGGATAACAATGGTTGCTGCAGGTGGTGCCGGGAATCTGTATCACACAACCACCAATCCCACTATAGCAACCGGTGACGGTATTGCAATGGTTTACCGGGCAAAAGGGATAATAGAAAATATGGAATTCGTTCAGTTTCATCCAACTTCCCTTTACAATCCGGGCGAATATCCTTCTTTTCTGATTACTGAGGCAATTCGTGGATTCGGAGGGATTTTGAAAACACAGGACGGGAATACTTTCATGGAAAAATATGATGAAAGAGGAAGTCTCGCTCCCAGGGATATAGTGGCAAGGGCAATAGATAATGAAATGAAAGTAAAAGGACATGATTTCGTATACCTGGATGTCAGTCACAAAGATTCTGAAACAGTAAAATCGCATTTTCCCAACATTTACAAAAAATGTTTGTCTATTGGAATTGATATTACCAAACAAATGATCCCCGTTGTTCCTGCAGCCCACTACATATGTGGGGGAATAAAAGTAAATCTGAATGGGAAAACCTGGGTAAACAGGCTTTATGCCGGGGGAGAAACTTCTTCGACAGGACTTCACGGAGCCAACCGACTGGCTTCAAATTCCCTTCTTGAAGCTGTAGTATATGCAAACCGTTCAGCAAATGAAGCAATATCAAGTTTCAGGGATTATAAATTCCAGGAAAATGTACCTGACTGGAATGATGAAGGAACGAGTTACCCGGAAGAAATGGTTTTGATTACTCAGAATATGAGGGAAGTTCAACAGATTATGACCAATTATGTGGGTATTGTCAGATCAGAATTAAGACTGAACAGGGCATTAACCCGGCTTCAAATCATATACAAAGAAACGGAAGATCTTTATAAAAGATCTAAACTTTCCAAAGAGCTTTGCGAACTGCGAAACCTGATAAATGTAGGGTACCTGGTAATCAAAATGGCCCAGGCAAGAAAAGAAAGTAAAGGATTGCATTATATGCTGGATTATCCAAAGCATTAATTTATTAGCTTTAACAACTAAAGGATGATTATTCTCTCTAAGGGGACAGGCTTTTATTCAAAAAAATTAAAGCTTATCAAGTGGACTGGTATTCGCTGATTCGTCCTCCCGTCATCCGCGTATCCACGTCATCCGCGAATCCGCCCTTCCTCCTATCCACCTTTTTCGTTTGGTACTGTTGGCGCTGTGGTTACTGTTGTACGTGGTCGTGTGGTCACTCA
>CBDUPM010000336.1:0-3913 GCA_965369105.1 uncultured Bacteroidales bacterium
CCCTCCGATAATCCCATAAACAGAAATGCTAATAATTTGTCTTAACATGGATTTCTGAAAGACTTCTTTGGAAATTTTTAAACTTATCTCCTTTCTGAAAATAAATAAGATCAATAAGATCAGTGTGGGAATGTAAAATGATAAAACATAGGCGAAAACAAAACCTCTGAAATCAAGAATATTGAAGAAGTACATTAACAGTGAACACAGGATGAGTAATCTTTGCAATAATTCTTTTAAAAATGTACCAAACACCGCGTCATATAAAACTTTATTGTAAGTATCAAACAGATTGAAAAAAATAGTAGTCAGAATCAGAGGGGCTACCAGGAAAAAGTATTCTACCAGCAATGCAGAGTCTTCAATATTATTTCTGACTAATTGAGGCTTGTATAGAATAAAAATTAAAAAGCTTAAAAGGAATCCTGTCAAGGAGATTATTAATCCCAAAGTGATGATTCCATTATGTTTATTTGTTTTATTTCTGAAATACGGAAATAACCGGTTCATGGCACTATTAAAACCAAGAGATCCAAATTGTGCAAAGATTACTGAAATGGAAACCAGGAGTTTTAGAAGTCCGATTTCTTCGGTTTGAAGGATTTTTGGAAAAAGAAGACCTGTGGTTATGAATCCAACGAAAACTCCGATATAAGAGTAAATGGTTCCTTTAATACTTTGTTTTTGTATAATCCCCATCCTGATTTACTAATAACGGTTAATCCATCTGTATCTTCTTGCACTGGATCCGAATTTTAATGATATAAATATCTCATGGGATCCAAAACTGTATTTTCGAATAGATGAAAGGGGAAAGTCAAAAGCATATCCTACATAAATACTGTCTGCTTTTACACCAAAAAGGGCTGCAACTGTACCACTGGTTCTGTAGGAAATTCCGGCCCAGTAATCTTTCTTGTAATATACTTTGAATGAAATGTCTGCCTGGGGAACAAGTTGTTCCGTAGTTTTTAATAAAAAGGAAGGTTCAAAATCAAAACCTGAGTATTCGTTTATGATCCGATAACCTCCCATTAAATAATAATGTCTTAAAAGTTTGAACTCATCAAGGCCATTACTCCCTAGTTTCACAGGCGATTGAAATAACTGGTTGGCAGAAAAGCCCACAAAATAAGTTCTGCTGGTCCAGTACACTCCGAAATTGAAATCGGGAATAAAGGCAACAATGTTCATATCGCTGTTTATCGTTGGGTCTCCTTCCCTGAAGGTGGTTATTCTATCCCTGTCAATTTTATATTGAAACATCTGTCCCCCTAATCCAAAAGACAATTGGCTTCGGAGCATATATATATGATAGGCATAGGAAAACTGCATACCGGTCCTGGAAACAAGTCCGTTTACATCATTAAAAACAAAACCTCCCAAACCTACACGACCGCTTCTGCTGGGTTTGAATTTTCTTTTATTCCTTATGGGTTTGTTTATAATCCGATAGGACCTCTTGAGCAACCTGGTTTGTCCTGAAAAAGAATAGGTGAGAGGGGATTCCTGAAATCCCAACCATTGCTTTCTGGTAGTAACATTGAATGAAGTATAACCATCATAACCTGCCATAGCGGGATTTAAAAGAAATCCATTATTTTGATATTGGGTGTATAAGGGTAACTGTTGTGCTACCAATTTATTCCCCCAAAAAATCAAAAGGGACAGGATAATGGCATATTTTATAAATGTCTTCTTCAATGAATGCAGGCTTATTAGGATCAAAGAAAGAAAAATATTGGTTTATAAATATCTCTTGAACTCTTTTATTATTCTATTATTGTTTTATGTCATCTGATAATCGTTACATTTCCGGTTACCGGTTCCCTTCCTTTTCCCGGGATAATTACATAATGATATGAATCAATAGGCATCTCCCTGCCCTTATAAGTTCCATCCCATGGATTTGTATATCCTTTGTCAGAAACATATAACAAGGTTCCCCACCGATTGTAAATCTCAATGATGGCTTCAGGGTATAATTCAATTAATTCAATTTCCCAAACATCATTGAAGCCATCACCATCAGGAGTGAATGCAGTCGGAATTCTTAAGCAGGTTCCCTTTTCGCTGATCAATTCAATTGTGTCAGTAAATACACAAAGATTTCCATCCGTAATTTCTACAATATATTCTCCAACCAGAAGGTCCTCCAGGTAAAGACCATCTAAATTTTCATTTTCCCAAATAACATTAAATGGTTCTGTTCCACCTTCTATTGAAATCTCTATTGTTCCATCCGGTTTATCCGGGCAATAAGGTTGGGAAATATTTTTATTTATAAATAATGAATCCGGTTCAAATAATTGGGCTGAAGTATCCAGTCGACAATTATTGAGGTCGGTAATACTCACATTGTAAACGCCTGCACCAATGGTATCAGCCTGTTGACCTTCCTGAGCTGCCTCCGGCCAGATAATTGTATATTCGGGCGTACCACCTTGCGGAATCAGGGTTATAAAGCCATCCTTATATTTATAGCATGAAGGATCTGTTGTGAAAATGTCCGTTATTATCCGTGGAGGTTGCAATATTTCAAATGAATCAATAGCAGAGCAATCATAATCATCTGTTACGATTAAATGATACAGGCCTGCCGGTATTCCACTTAGCTGGGGTGTAATATCTCCTGTAGTGATCCAATCATAGCTGTATGCTCCTGTTCCTCCAACAACACTGGTGTTCAGTTCAGCATCACTTTCATTATAACAACTGATCATCCTTCCATTGTACTGCAGAGGTGAATCAAAGGTAATTTTGATTTCAGGGGACTCCCCAACAAAAACTGAATCATGTATTATGCAACCATTGGCATCCGTAACAATCACTGAATAAGTATTTACAAACAAGGAATAAATGTCCTCTGTTGTTTCACTATTACTCCACAGATAGGAATAGTTAGGTACTCCACCGCTGGTCGACATTTCAATGAATCCAGTATTCTGACCAAAACATGCAATGGTCTGAATGGAATCTATAATTGTTTCCAGCTGACTGGGTTCAGTCATAATAATTTCCCATTCTGCAATACAATTGTTTTCATCCTCTAATTGAACGTTGTAGGTTCCGGCGCTTATGGCAGTTTGATTTTCATCTGCCCCGACCATACCCTGACCATCACCACTCCAGCTGTATGTATAGGTTCCAAAACCACCTGCAGGATTTAATGTTATACTTCCGGTAAGTGAATCTTTACAAGTAATGTTGAATGAGTTATAATCGCTTAATAATGGGGAAATTGTGAGGGTATCTGGTTGACTTAAAGTATAATCCCATGACATTTCACAATTTATGGAGTCTTTGACCAATAAAGTATACTCACCAGCTGTAGCATTTCTCAGATTCTGATTTTCCGGATTTTCAACAAATCCGCTGATTGTGGACCAGGAATAAGTATATTCTCCGTAACCTCCGGATATTTGGGGGTCAAGTGAGCCTGTATTTAAACCATAACATGAAATTTCAAAGCCATTATAATCCGAAGAATCTGTCAGTACCATAGTTAATTCCTCAGGTTCAATTAGAGAATAGCTCGCTGTGTCCACACATTTAAATGTATCTGTGACAATTACCTGGTAGTTGCCCGCAACAAGCATGTCGATATCTTTGGTTGTTTCATAAAATCCATCATCCGGAAGTTTTGTCCATTCAAATAAAAGACTGTCCCTGTATGTGTGTGAACCTGTAACAGAAAGATCAATTTTTCCATCAGAAAATCCGAAACAGGAGATATCAAAATTAGCCAGATGTTTTTCACCTGTTCTCAGGATAGAAATTGGGGCTGGTTCTGTAATGAGAAGCGATGTAGGTCCGGCCTTGCAACCTATGGAGTCAGTTACGGTAATATCATAGCTATTTGCATTAAGATCAAAAATATTCCTGTTTGTACTTAAAATGTTTCCATTGATAT
>CBDUPM010000337.1:0-3901 GCA_965369105.1 uncultured Bacteroidales bacterium
TTTAGTCAGTTTTTCAGATTCTTTCCATAACCTGGCGGCAATTTCTTTGTTGTGAGAAAGGCCGTTTGATTCAACCACTACCGGAAAGCCTTTTCGTTCACCTTTACCATCAGGGCCATAGTATTCTCCTCCTTTCACATCCGGATCGGTACAAGCTCTTATTCCCGGCAATGCACCCATACTGGCTTCCTGAGTTATCATGGAAAACAAAGGCAAAAACAATCGCACAAAAAATTTCTTTTCAAGGAATCTTACCAGGTTGGTTTCTGAAATCCCGGGATGAGCAGCTAAGGATATACAATCCTTTCCTTCAGCTTCCAGTTTTCTCTGGAGCTCATAGCTAAAAAAAAGATTGGCAATTTTCGATCTTCCGTAAGCTTTCATCGGAGAATAATCTTTTTTATTATCAAATTGCAGATTATCAAAATCCATAGTCCCGTTTTTGTGGACAAGACTGCTAATGTTTACAATCCTGGATCCGGGAGTATTTAACAGTGCTTTTAAAAGCAGCCCCGTTAAAGCAAAATGTCCAAGGTGATTTGTTCCTAGCTGGCTCTCGTACCCGTCTTTTGTGAGGGTATAGGGATTCATCATTATTCCTGCATTATTGAGCAGTACATCCAGTTTTTTATTACGGGAATAAAACCGTTCGGAAAAGTTATGTACGGAATGCAAATCGGCAAGGTCAAGCTCATAGACATCGATACTGGCATCCGGATTTTCCTTAAGGATGTCTTCTTTTGCCTTCAGACCTTTTTCAACTGAACGGCTTGCCAGTATAATGTTCCCGTTTTTCTCTGCAAAAGCCTTAACGGCTTCATATCCTATCCCGCTGTTACCACCGGTGACAACTATAGTTTTTCCTGATAAGTCAGGAATGTTCTCTTTTGTCCAGTTCAACTTGATTTTGATTAAAGTTTTTTGATTGCCATAAAAATGGTGGCCTTATCAGAATAGTCTCCAAATTTTTCGTCGAAATAAGTCTCCAGTTTTGGATTTTCCTGTCCTACTGACCATAAAATATTTGGAACGCCCTGTTCCACCTGTAAAATAGAAGCTTTCCGGATCATTTCAAAAGGAATTTTGAGACTTTCACGATATTCCTTTCTGATAAAAAGGTTATTGTATTCAATGGTTGTCGGACTATTCCAGTAGGTCATCAGCCAACCCGCAATTTTGCCATGGATCCTCAAGGCAATACTGGTATGAAAGGCAATTTTGTCCTGTGAACTGAAAGGGGAAAGGTATTCAGGAAAAAAGGAGTGGAATTCCTGTTCATCCAACAGATCCTTTTTCTCATCGGGTGATACCCATGACCAGGGAACAATTTCATAGCCTTCGGGAAGTTCGATATCCTCTTTCCAGGGAATTTTCACCACCCTCTCAATATCCGTTTTAAAAACGTGCATTAATTTCTGAGGTTCAGAATAGTTTAATTTTTTCAGAATTTGTTTCGTTGGCTCAAAGCTGCTCCAGCTGGACCAGAAATATACGATTACCTCTTTAAATCCTTTTTGGGCAAGAATTTGTTCAGTCCTGATCTGAAGTTCCTGTCCAAGACCTTTGTTCCGGTAATCCGGGTCAATATAAAATGAAAAAATCTCGGAGCTGCTTTTTTGAGAATCAAATTCAGAAAGGCACAGGCCTATCAGCTTCTCATCTTTTTTAACAGATACTGCTAATATTGGATTTTGAATATCAACTGATTGGATCTGTTTACGGATATTTGGATAGGTATATTGCTCAAGATTATCCATGACGAATTCAACCGTCATATTAAAGCTGGCTTTAAAGGAAAAATTTTCCATGATTCAAAAAGTTAATTATTTTATGAAAACCATCTTAAATTAAAGGATTTTTACAATATAAATGTTCAAATCCTGCTGTTTTTCAGCTTTTTTATTCAAATATGGTATTTTTCAGCTTAATTATTGAATTTAGTTTTCATTTTTAACGCAGCTCCAACCAAAAGAAATAACACGGGAACTTCAATAAGCGGACCTATAACAGATGCAAATGCCTGTCCCGAATTTATTCCGAAAACAGCAATGGATACCGCAATGGCCAGTTCAAAGTTATTGCTTGCCGCAGTAAATGAAATAGTTGTTGTTCGTGAATAACTGGCCCCAATTCTTTTTCCAATGAAAAAAGAAATAAAAAACATCACTACAAAGTAAATTATTAAAGGAATGGCAATTCTTAAAACATCCAGGGGAACTTTTACAATATATTCTCCCTTTAAGGAGAACATTACGAAGATAGTAAAAAGCAGGGCTATCAAGGTCAGCGGACTGATTTTGGGAATAAAATGACCATGGTACCATTCTTTTCCTTTTGCTTTTACCATAAAGTACCTTGTTAAAAATCCCGCAAGAAAAGGAATTCCAAGGTAGATAAATACGGATTTGGCGATATCAGCCATGGTCAGATCAATTTTGGAGGAAGGCAATCCCAGTCTGTCAGGAAGATAACTCAAAAATATCCAGGCATAGACAGAGAAAAATAACACCTGGAAAATAGAGTTGAAAGCCACCAGCCCGGCAGCATATTCATTATCGCCTTCCGCCAGGTCGTTCCAAACGATTACCATGGCAATGCAACGAGCAAGTCCGATAAGAATAAGGCCGGCCATATATTCAGGATAATCATGAAGAAAAAGGACTGCCAGTCCGAACATCAGAAACGGACCGATTAACCAGTTCTGAATGAGGGAGACCAGTAAAATCTTCCGGTTTCTGAATACATCCCCAAGTTCTTCATAGCGTACTTTCGCCAGGGGAGGGTACATCATTATAATCAGGCCAATAGCAATAGGGATATTGGTAGTTCCATTACTCATCCCATTCCAGAATCCGGATATTTCAGGGAAAAAATGACCAAGGACAATTCCTGCGGCCATTATAACTATAATCCATACCGACAAATATCGATCAAGAAATGATAAACGTTTTTTAATTTCCGCCATTATTGAATTTCTGCAGTTAGGGTGATACTAAATATTCCGGTACCTGATTTCTTGAGTTTATCCAACTCTTCTTTTTCAACATGCTGAAGATACATTTCATCAGGCACCAGGATTTCCCTTTCTTTTCTGACATTGATTTTCTCAAAGCCCGATTTTTCAATTATGGCAATGTATTCTTCTTTCAGCAATGCTCCTGAAACACATCCTGCATATAGGGCTGCAGCATTTCGTATTTTTTCAGGTAAATTTCCATTTACCACGATATCAGATACACAGATCCGTCCATTGGGTTTTAATACTCGTGATATTTCTGAAAAAGCTTTTTCCTTATCCGGAACGAGGTTCAGGACGCAATTGGAGATAACTACATCAAACCGGGAGTTTTCAAAAGGCATTTTTTCTATATCTCCCAGAACAAATGATACATTTGAATAAGCCAGCTTTTCATTATTTTTAATGGCTTTTTCTACCATTTCAGTGGTAAAATCCAGGCCGGTCACGCTTCCGTTTTCACCAACTTCACGCCTGGCAACAAAACAATCGTTTCCTGCACCACTTCCAAGATCAAGCACAGATTCTCCAGGTTTCAGGTCTGCAAATTCTGTAGGTAAGCCACAGCCCAGGCCAAGATCTGCATCTTCAAAATATCCTTCCTTGCCTTTGTAACTTTCATTAAACACAGAGTATTCAGGTTCCGTTGATCCGCAGCAACCACAGGATTTATCGCTGGCAACAACAATGTCAGTATATTTTTCCTGAACTATTTTTTTTATTTCTTTTGAATCGGGCATTATGATTGAATTTTATTTGATAGTTTGATAGAATTCTTTAAACTTTTCGTTTATTTCATCTCTAACTCTTCTGAAGACGAAAAAAATTTCATCTTCACTTCCACTTGCTTCAGCGGGATCATCAAAACCTATATGAAGTCGTTTT
>CBDUPM010000338.1:0-3887 GCA_965369105.1 uncultured Bacteroidales bacterium
TCTATAGAAGTTAAATCGCTAACCGTAGTAAATGCATCTGCGTTTTGGGCGCAAATCTTTTCCATGGATTGTTTGGAAACCACTCCAAATTCGGAGGCTTTTGCCTCTCCGTTAAACTCCTTCATTTTACTGTAAAGGGGTTGTTGATTTCCAGCGATTGATCTTCCAATCACGGTAGCATGGGTGGTGAATACGGTTCCTGCCTGGGGTAAATGAGATTTAAGGTAAAGCAAACCTGCTCCGGTCATCCATTCATGAAATTGAGCTACTGCTCTGTCTGAGGCGTTCAGATTATATTTTATATAACTTTCAATGACTTTAGCGGATGCATACCCGAATAAGGATGGTTCAATATAGTCCCATTGACCCGTAATGGAATCAAGTTTATAGCTTTCCCAGAATTCACTGAATATCTGGTCTTTCTTACCAAAGAAATTGGTAAAATCTATCAGGAAAACCAGAGGTGATCCTGAAATTTTCCACCTTCCGATTCTTACTCTGAGTCCCTCCGACTGGGCATGATTTTTCCAGGATTTCAATATCTCAAAATCCTCTGCAAATTCAGGGTGTTCTCCTTCTTCTCTCCATACATCCGGTCCAAGGAGAATATATTTATCACCGAATTCTTTTTCAAGTGTAATTGCTTTTGTTGAAATTACGGTATGAATTCCCCCAACTTTATTACATACTTCCCAACTTACCTCGAATAAATAATCCGGGCTTAATAACTTCCGATCCATATTTTAATTGATTAAATTTTTAATTTACTTTTTAGATTTTGCTGCAGTGGTTTTAGATTTGACGGTGCTTTTCTTAAATGCAGACTTCTTTGCTCCTACTGCAGATGTTGATCTGCTTTTTTTCGCTACAGAAGATTTTGTTTTCGAACTATCTTTTTTTATTAACTGAGCCTCGTATTTTTTTATTATTTCATCTTTTTCGCTGATTATTTTACTCAAACGAATTACTTCTTCCCCTTTTGTGTCAGGCCGTAGTGCATTTACCCTGATTTCAAAATCAGAAAGGACATTCATATAATTAATAAATGCCTCATAAGGTGAAGGATAGGGATTAAAATAAGAATGAACATCCCCATCGGAACGGAATTTCGTTGCCATATAATAGAAGTGGTCACTTACCTGAAGATAGCTGAAATCCCTGTTTAAAGCAGGATCATCAATTTGTTTCATCTTAGGTAATAATGAATACAACTTATTAAATGCCTGTTCCTGAAGAGGATTTCCCAACCAGGCCGTCAGGTCTCTTTCTTCATCAGCCCATGAGATGGGATTGGGTACATGAACAGCCCCAACAGGCTGATTATCGGCTAATATTTCTGAAGGAGTACTGAATGTCATATCTGTGTTTTCCAGAACATCTTTTGGAAAAGCTTTCAGGAATTCAAAAATTCCGGTTTCTTCCCATTGGTGTTCTCCAAAAGTTTCATAATCCATATAAAGATTTATCACTTCTTCTTTTGGATCCATGGCTTTTAACCATGAAACAAACTTCTGGCTGGTAAGAGGGTACTCTGCCCATCCTTTGTCTGAGAACCTGAAAGCAATATCGTCAGAGAGTTTAAAATTCTTTAACAATACTTTTAGCTTAGGATTAATAGCATTATTATAAACATAGTTAGGACTTTTCCATCCCAACACATGCTTCGCACCTTCCGTCAACATTCCGGTATAGCCTAAATCACATACCATGGCACCGATATCATCGGAGTAGATTAACTCTGTATTTCTGAAAACCCTGGTATTGACATTAAAAAGTTCTTTTATTCTTTTTTTGTGGTTTTTTACCTGTTTTGTAAACTCACTTCTGCTTTTAAGGGCCACCAGTGAATGGGAATAAGTTTCGGAAAGAAATTCCACATGTCCGGTATTTGCCAGTTCTCTGAAAGAATCGAGAACTTCGGGAGCATACAATTCAAACTGGTCAAGAGCGATCCCTGAAATACTAAAGGCTACTTTAAACTTGCCTTTGTACTTTTTTATTAATTCCAAAAGAATTTTATTAGCAGGAAGGTAACTCTTTTCTGCAACTTTCAATAAAATGCTTTCATTTAGATAATCATCATAATAATAATGATCATTACCGATTTCGAAAAATCTGTACTGTCTGAATCTGAATGGCTGGTGGACCTGAAAATAAAGTGATATTGTTTTCATATTTCCTTAACTTAAATTCCTTATTATTATATTTTTATACTACTGTTTGGTATACTTCAAAGACTTTTTTACCCGAATTTTCCCATTTCATATTTTCAACTTCTTCCTTCCCTTCTGTTTTAAACAGTTCAGGCAATGCGTCGTAATTTAAAAGGCCATATATGGCATCCGCAAGAGCGTTAACATCCCAAAAATCTACTTTCAATGCATTGGTCAGAATCTCTGATACACCAGACTGATAGGATATAATAGTCGGGACATTGGATTGCATGGCTTCCAATGGAGAAATACCAAATGGTTCTGAAACAGATGGCATAACATACACATCGCTGAGAGAAAACATTTTATACACATCATCTCCTTTCAGAAAGCCGGTAAAATGGAACTTGTCTGCGATATTAAGACTGGCGGCACGGGCAATCATTCTGTTCAATAATTCACCTGAACCGGCCATAACAAAACGTACATTCGGCATCTTTTGCAATACCTTGTAAGCTGCTTCCACAAAATATTCCGGTCCTTTTTGCAGAGTAACCCTCCCAAGAAAGGTTACAACTTTATCCTTGATGGCTTTGTTAACTTTTATATTTTCGCTAATGGCAACCGGTTCAACGGCATTATGAACGGTAACGACTTTATCAGGATCAATACCATATTTTTCAATGATTGTATTTCGGGTAAGATTTGAAACGGCTATAATTTTATCAGCTACATCCATCCCTTTTTTCTCAATATTGAAAACACCGGGGTTAACGCTTCCCCCGCTACGGTCAAAATCGGTTGCATGAACATGAATCACAAGGGGTTTACCTGAGACTTTTTTAGCAGCAATTCCTGCCGGATAAGTCAGCCAGTCATGTGCATGAATGACATCAAAATCGCCGCTTTCGCCCAAAACAGATGCGACAATAGCATAATTCGCAATTTCCTGAAAAAGATCTTCCCCGTATTTCCCGGTAAAATTCAATTTACCCTGAAAGTTCGTCTGAATAAAGGTTTTTCCTTCTTGTTTTGCTTCCTTTACTTTATCCATATACTCTTCCGGATCGGTATAGGGAACAAGGGAGGAATTAACTTCCAGGTATTCTATTTCACTTAAAAAGCCTTCGTAATTTATGATTTTTCGACTGACTTCCACATCATTGGCACCCATAATTTCCATACGCGATTTATCTTCATCGCCATAAGCTTTGGGCACAACAAAGCGTATCTTTAAATCTTTGATCACAGACATTCCTTTGGTTAATCCGTAAGAGGCCGTTCCCAGTCCCCCGGAAATATGGGGAGGAAACTCCCAACCAAACATTAATACCCTCATAATCTAATACCTTTAAGGTTTATTTTATTAATCCGATTATATATTATCATGCTTTTCAAGCATCTCATTAATCCTTAAAAGAGCAGCAACACTCCATGCCTGCGAAATAGCCCCTTTTGCATGATGAGGAGGATCCCCATCATATATTTCAGATATGGTTCCAATCCCATGATTTATCATTTCCTCTTCAAAACCCAGATAAATCTGTTTTGCCAGGCTGGCTCCTGAATTCTTATGAACATCCATATAGGCTTTCACAAAATGTTCCAGCAACCAGGGCCATACAGTTCCCTGGTGGTAGGATGCATCGCGGGTATCCTGGTCACCCGTATAAATTCCTTTATATAATGCATTTTTTGGAGAAAGGGTTCTCAACCCTTTGGGGGTCAGCAATT
>CBDUPM010000339.1:0-3885 GCA_965369105.1 uncultured Bacteroidales bacterium
AACACCGGGATTTTGCATATCTGGTAAAAACTGACTTTTAGCAACTGTAACAATTCCAAGAGTAAGTAAAACCCAAATCAGGAATTGGGTCAATCCTACCAATCCTACCCCAACAATTTTTCCCATCATCAACTGGAAAGGTTTAACAGATGATATAATTACTTCGACAATCCGGCTTGTTTTTTCTTCTATAACACCTCTCATTACCATAGCACCAAAAAGAAATATGAAGAAGTAAATCAAAAAACCGCCAATATATCCTACTCCCATTGCAATTTCAGCATGACTTTCTTTGGCCATCCCTTCTTCATCCCAGATTTTACTAACCAGGTTTACTTTGGTTTCCACCGATTTGAGAATTTCATCCAGGTTCTCAATGTTTTCAGCCTTAAGTTTTTGTCTTTCTATTTCATTTTCAATTGCATCGGAAATGTGATTCCGGGTAGACATACTGGTTTGTTTCTCTGAATAGAGAATCGGGGTATTGCTGGTGATAATATTGTCCGGGATAAATAGAATTGCATGGTAATCGGATTCAGAAAAAATCGAGTTGACATCGTTTACACCCCGGTTATTTAGATAAACGAATTTCAGGTATTCCGTTTCTTCCAGAACTCCATAGGTCAAACTGGTATTATCGATAACTGCAATGGTTTTTTCTTCCTTATCTTCCATAGAGGCAAGCCATGTAGGGACAACCAGGAAGGCAGCAAATATTACAGGACCCAGAACCGACATTATCAGGAAGGACTTTTTTCTTACCCTTGAGAGATATTCTCTCTTAATAATTAAAAATATTTTATTCATGACCGTTCCTGTTTTGATTTATGATTCGTTTCTTCAACAACACGGATAAAAACTTCGTTCATACTGGGAATTAATTCATTAAAGGATTTGATTTCCAGTTTATTAACCAGTTTTTTCAAAAGGGCATTCGTAGAATATCTCGCATCAAGTTTAATAATTGCTGAATGGACATCTTTATTATTTTTCTCTTCCACCAGCTCAAAATCCCTTCCTATTGCGGTTTTAAGGTCATCCGGATTTCCTGTATAACCTACCTCAAAAGTATTGGATTTATAGGTTTGTTTGATTTCGTCAATCTGACCTTCCAGGATAACTCTGGAATTATTGATCAGGGATATATGATCGCAGAGTTCTTCAACAGACTCCATATTATGAGTGGAAAATATTATTGTGGCTCCTTTTTCCTTCAGGTTCAGTATTTCCTGTTTAAGGAGGTTTGCATTTATCGGGTCAAAACCGCTGAAAGGTTCATCAAAAATCAATAAGGAAGGTTCATGAATTACCGTTGTTACAAATTGAACTTTCTGTTGCATTCCCTTGGATAATTCTTCCACTTTTTTATCCCACCAGCTTGTAATTTCAAATTTTTCGAACCAGAATTTGATCTTTCTCATAGCATCCTTCTGGGAAAGGCCTTTGAGCTGGGCAAGATATAATGCCTGCTCCCCAACCTTCATTTTCTTGTAAAGCCCCCTTTCTTCAGGGAGATAACCGATGATACTTACATCTTCCGGTTTTAGTTTTCTCCCTTTTAAAAAAACGGTGCCTGAATCAGGTGCTGTAATCTGGTTAATGATCCGTATAAAAGTTGTTTTTCCTGCTCCGTTAGGTCCCAGAAGTCCGAAAATCGAATTTTCCGGAATGCTCAGACTGACCTTGTCGAGAGCCCGGTGATTTGCAAATTGTTTTACAATTTCCTGTGCGGTTAAGAACTCCATGTTAAATTATTGAAATATATTTTTCATTTTGTCGAAAAGACTTTTCTCATCTTTTCCGGGTTTAGGAACAAAGCTAGGAGATTCTTTTAATTTTTCGATTAATTTACTTTCTTCTTTTGAAACCTCCTTCGGTATCCAAACATTAATGGACACTAATAAATCACCTCCCCGGTAACCGTTTACATCAGGCAAACCCTTACCTCTAAGCCTCAGGATTTTTCCAGGCTGGGTGCCCGGTTCAATTTTTATTTTAACCTTACTTTCAATGGTAGGAATCTCTTTGGTTGTACCAAGAATAGATTCCGGAATTCCAAGATAAAGATTATACAAAAGATCATTCCCATCCCTGATAAGGTCTGGATGAGGCGCTTCTGTTATCATTACCAGAAGGTCCCCGTTTATGCCTCCTCTTCTGGCTGCATTTCCTTTTCCGGAAACCTTTAACTGCATTCCTTCTGCCACACCTGCCGGAATATTAAATGAAATGGTTTCTTCCTCTGCAATTATACCTTCCCCATAACAATTGGTACATTTATGGGATATACTTTTCCCCTGACCGTTACATGTAGGACAGGTGGAAGTGGATTGCATCTGGCCAAGGAAGGTGTTGGTAACTCTTGTAACCTGACCCTGGCCCCCGCAAGTAGAACAGGTGGTGTAGGCGGTGCCATCCTTTGCCCCGGTCCCGTCGCAGGTTTTGCAGGCATTGTATTTTTTGACCTTGACCTTTTTTTCAACGCCTTTGGCAATCTCAGAAAGAGTCAGTTTTACTTTAATTCTCAAATCAGACCCACGGGAAACTCTCCTGCCTCCGCGACGACTGCCTGCAAATCCCCCAAAGCCAAAGTCCCCGAAAATATCTCCAAAACTGCTGAAGATATCTTCCATTGACATTCCTCCTCCATAATATCCACCACCCCCTCCGGCTGCGAATGCTGCATGACCGAATTGATCGTATTTAGCTTTCTTTTCCGGGTCTGAAAGAATTCCATAGGCTTCTGCAGCTTCTTTAAACTTTGCTTCTGCTTCAGCATCATCCGGGTTTTTATCCGGGTGAAACTGAAGAGCCATTTTCCGGTAAGCTTTTTTTATTTCTTCGGGTGAAGCAGATTTGGAGATTCCCAACACCTCGTAATAGTCTCTTTTTGACATATTTTTATTCTCCGATTACAACTTTTGAAAAACGAATCACTTTATCATTCAGATAATAACCTTTCTCTATAACATCTACCACTTTTCCGGATAACTTTTTATCGGGCGCAGGAATTTTTGTAACGGCTTCATGAAGATCCGTATCAAAATCTTTATGCAGTGCTTCAATTTCTTTCACTCCTGTTTGAGCAAGGGTGTCTTTTAACTTATTAAATATCAGTTCAATTCCTGCTTTTACTGCTTCAATATCCCTTGCATCTCTTATAGATCCGATCGCCCGGTCAAAATCATCCATTACGGGAAGAAATTTACTTATTGTGCTTTCACCGGCGGATTTTAATAAATCAGTTTTTTCTTTGAGAGTTCTTTTTCTGTAATTATCATATTCTGCCGATAATCTCAGATACTTTTCTTTCGCTTCCTGTAATTGATCTTCTGTTGAGGGGACAGATTTTCCTTTTGCTTTGTCCTCTTTATTATTTAGGGGTTCTTTTTTTATTGCTTCAGCTTCTTTACCTTTTGTTTCTTTGCCTTTTTTTGCAGCAGTTTCTTTCTTTTTTGCTGCGGATTGGGCAGTCGACTTTTTTGCCATTACTGTATGAATTATTATGATTATTAATGCGCTGCAAAAGTATCAAATTTTTTGCCAATAACGGGCAATAGACAAATTGGCAGAAAATGTCATGAAAACAAGCACAAAATTGCCGTTTTTTCAGGTATTTCCACCTATTCATTTACTTTTGAAATTATCGGGGAAGGGGATACATAATAACTCTCGCAAAATCAGGGAAGCGGACGGACAGAAAAATGTATTTCAAGGATCGTGTTTTTTTATGAAATTTTCCGATACTTATTCAGGAAATTTTTATAACCAATAGTGCAATCTGTTTCTTTGTCTGTTCTGAGATAAGCATTATCAACGGAGGAAAAGAATTACAAGTGTTGTCTGACGGACCCGTTTTTTAATCGTTTTTTTTATTTTAAATCA
>CBDUPM010000340.1:0-3879 GCA_965369105.1 uncultured Bacteroidales bacterium
GAAATCAGGCCTTCCGATCCGGGAGTCAATCTTAGCAAAAGAATACTGGAAAAAGCCATGGAACTGGATCAATCCCCTACCACCGAAGCAACTTTGTTACTGAAAAAAGAGGTACAGGAATTGATGTAGAGTAAAGACAAGGCAAGCCCTGTCTTTACCTAATTAAACTTATTACTTAATTAATTCCTCAGAACGTTTTACGAATTTTGTAAGTGCTTCACCTGTAAGCATATTATTTGCCAGGAGAGCCAGGTCAATAAGTTGCTTGGCTAGTTTACTTCCGGCACCAAATCCTTTAAGAAGTTCCTTTTTTTCATCCTCCAGTTTACTGACATTTTTCTGCAGATCAGAAAGTTTATCTTTATCAGCCTGCGGGATTTCTTCATCTTTCAGTTTTTCATGAGACTTTTTAAGTTCGGATTCCTCTTCATTTAAAGGATTTAATTTACCGTTTATGGCTTCAAGTTTTTTACTGAGTTTCCTGTCCTTCTGTTCAATCAGTTTTGCAACCAGCGGATGATCAGAATTAACCACCATATTGTAACTATCGGGCAAACTTCCGTAAAAAGCATCTGCTCCCCCGGTCATTTTGGACATATCTTTCATCCTTCTCATAAATTCATTTTGAGTTATGATAACCGGACTTTCTGTTTCTCCCAGGGATTCGAAATTAACAACAAAATTAGAGCTCTGGGTAATTGCACTTTCAAAAACCGTTGACATATCCTGTTTTTCTTCTGGTGATAAATGAGATTCTTTAACCTCATCTTTTTCAATCAGCTTGTCCAGAACATCTGCATCTACCCTGCTGAATCTTGTATTTTCAAGTTTTTGTTCCAGATGATTGATCAGGTGAGAATCAAGCTGGCCATCCATTAACAAAACATCATATCCTTTAGCTTTGGCTTTTTCAATAAAACTATGCTGAGTTTGAAGATCATTGGCATAAAGGCAGATCAGGCTTTTGTTTTTATCTGTTTGATTTTCCTTCACAAGAGTTTTATACTCTTCAATGGTAAAATATTTACCATCGGTATTTTTCAGTAATGCAAATTTCTCTGCTCTTTCATAGAACTTCTCTTCGGAGATCATACCATATGTAATAAAGAGCTTCAAATCGTCCCATTTCTTTTCAAAATCCGCCCTTTTATCCTTGAAAATTTCTTCCAGTCTGTCGGATACCTTTTTCATGATATGATTGGAAATCTTCTTCACATTGGAATCACTCTGGAGATATGACCTGGAAACATTCAGGGGGATATCGGGTGAATCCAGTACACCATGCAGCAGAGTTAAAAATTCCGGTACAATCCCCTCAACAGAGTCGGTAACGAAAACCTGGTTGGAATATAACTGGATTTTGTTTTTTTGAATTTCAATGTTATTCTTTATTCTCGGGAAATAAAGGATACCGGTCAGATTAAAAGGATAATCCACATTCAAATGAATATTAAAAAGTGGCGCCTCTGCGACGGGGTATAATTTCCTGTAAAACTCCTGGTAATCTTCATCTTTTGCTTCAGCAGGTTTTACGGTCCATAAAGGATTCGTATCATTGACGATATTTAATTTATCTGTTTCAACTTCCTTACCGTCCTTCCATTCCGTTTCCTTTCCAAAAGCGATTTCTACCGGAAGGAATTTACAATATTTGTTGAGAATACCCTCAATCCTTGGTTTTTCCAGGAATTCTTTTGAATCCTTATCCAGGAAAAGAGTAATTTCCGTTCCAAAATCATCCTTTTCTGTTTCTACCAAAGAATATTCCGGGCTTCCATCACAGCTCCACAAAACAGCTTTCTCCCCTTCCTTATAAGATTTAGTCTTCAATTCCACCTTTTCGGAGACCATAAATGCAGAATAAAAACCAAGTCCGAAATGACCAATAATTGCATTGCTCTGTTCTTTGTATTTCTCCAGAAAATCTTCTGCACTGGAAAATGCAATCTGGTTAATATATTTTTCAACTTCTTCAGCTGTCATCCCTATCCCCCGATCAATAATTTTCAGGGCTTTGTTTTTAGCATCCAATTCCACTTTAATGGTCTGATCTCCAAGCTCTTCCTTAAACTCTCCGATAGATGCTAGAGTTTTCAGTTTTTGGGTAGCATCCACAGCATTTGATACCAGTTCCCTTAAAAATATTTCATGATCAGAATAAAGGAATTTCTTTATGATAGGAAAAATATTCTCCGTCGTAACGTTTATTTTACCTTTTTGCATTTCTTATAGATTTTTAGATTTAACATTTGACGCCTATATGACAAAGCCCATGCCAATAAGGAATTCCTGACAAAGAGTCATAATTTATACAAGAGAACTGAAAAAATGCTATTGATTGCGGGCGTCTACATCTTTATGAAGATGAAAAACTGACTTTTCGAAGCTGATTCCGTCATAAGATCCATCGGGACCGTAAAATTGATAACTCCCGGTAAAAACAGGTTGAAAAGGAGATAAATGATCCCATATAATCATATCAGTTCGTTCGTTATAATTCACCGACATTGCCACGCGGTCGGAATACTCAAATATTATTCTTTTAAACTGCTGAAAATCCATGTCGAATTTACCCTCAAAGCTGGCATTTCCGTCTTTATCAATTTGCAATACTTCAATTATTTTCTTTTGAGAGAAATGGTCATGGAAATCAAATCCCATTAAAACATAATACTGTTCCCTTCTGAATTCAAAGCTTTTAATATTGTAATAAACAGCACCATACCATTTTTCCGGGGAAAGTACCAGTGTTTCAGGGTTTTTGAGCTTATGAGAAAGGTCCGTTAAGGGAAAAACACAAATATTTTCTTTTCCGGTTTTATTTTTACCCGCATTATATTGAATAAAACCATAGTATATGTAATTACTTCCGTTTTTAACTGGCAGATGCCAGGTAAAAACTCTTAATTTACCATCTTCAGAAACCAGGTTTCCAATTTTGTCCAGGTTTTTCCAGGGATAGTAAAGGGCTTCCGGAGTTTTCAGGATTTCATTAAAAGAAGAGATTAAAAAATCATTCAAAGAATCCCTGGTTTCCGTTTCATCCATTGAAAAAATGGTATCATAAACCTCCTTCATTTCCAGCTCAAGTTCAAAAATATTTTGCTGTCCATAATGAAGGGTATTATGGAACAGAAGGATGATGAATATTTTTAAAGGGAGTTTCATTTCTTGAGAGATTCAGGGATTCAGGGATTATCAATCAACGAATCGGGCAAACACTTATTATCCAATGGCCGTATTTAATAATTTGCATACTTCACTAATTTCTTCTTCTGTAATAGTTAAGGGAGGAGATATTCTGAACGCAGTTTCGCAAAAAAGAAACCAGTCTGTCATAAATCCCAGTTCCATACCTTTGTCAACGACATCCATCATAGCTTTTTTATCTCCCAATTCAATTGCCAGCATCAATCCTTTTCCCCGAATATCCTTAATTTTAGGATTATCGAGATGTTCTCTGAAAACTTTTTCCTTGTGAAGACTTTTTTCAGATAAATTCTCATCCAGTATAATTTCAAGGGCAGCTTTACCGGCAGCACATGAAACCGGATGACCGCCAAAGGTGGTAATATGTCCCAGTACCGGGTTATAAGTCAGAACTTCCATAATATTCCTGTTTGCTATAAAGGCTCCCAGGGGCATTCCTCCCCCAAAGCTTTTGGACAAGACCAGGACATCCGGAACTACATTGTAGACCTCAAAGCCAAATAGTGTTCCAAGCCGGCCAAACCCGGTCTGAACTTCATCAAAAACGAGTAAAGTTCCGGTTTCATTGCATTTTTCCCGAAGAGCTTTTAAAAAACCATTCTGCTGACTGATCATCCCGGCTTCTGCCTGCAATACTTCAGCAAACACACAAGCTGTTGCAGATGTAAT
>CBDUPM010000341.1:0-3868 GCA_965369105.1 uncultured Bacteroidales bacterium
TTTCATCCGTTCCTTCTATGAGTACTTTGGAAATTTCTGAAATAGGCTCAATCTGTTCTTCAAGGTATTCTGCATATTCTTTTAACTCCACTATACTGAAATCACCTGACAGGTTAATATTCAGTATCGGGAATTCTGAGAAATCAAAATCTGTGATAAATGGATCAAACAAACTCTGATCGTTAGGTAATTCACTTTTTGCCTTGTCAACTGCATCTTTCACATCATCCAGGGCATCTTCTATGTCGATATCAGTATTAAATTCCACAAAAATCATAGAGGCGTCCTGGGCTGAAGTTGAGGAGAGAACTTTAATCCCGTTGATACCGTCAATTTCTTTTTCTATGGGACGGGTAACCAGATTTTCAATGTCGATTGGGGAATTCCCCAGGTAGGTTGTTTGAACAAGAACCGTAGGAATAACTACATCCGGGAATAATTCTTTAGCCAGCCGGGTATATGAGAGCAATCCAAATGTTATAATAATAATGGTCAGGAGGAAAACCGTGTTCCTGTTTTTCAGCGCCAGAGTGGTTAATTTAAACTCCCTGATAACTGTTTGAGATATATCTTTTGATGTCATAATACTTTAATTTTTATCCCTGTCTACTCAGAAAGGATTTTAACCGGGGTGCGGTCTTTAACCAGGTTATAACCGCCAATTATTATTTTCATTCCGGGTTTAATTCCGGATTCAATCATGGTGAATTCCCTGGCTGATCTACCCGGCGAAACATACAATTTGGAAGCAATGCTTTTTCCGCCATCCTCTTTCACCTGGTAAAGGTAATATCCTGTTATGTCTTGTTTTAAAATGATGGACGGAACGACAAAGGTTTCATCGGTCGAAAAATCAGTGAGTTGCATGGTTGCAAGCTGATTGGGTTTGATGGATTCATCATTGTTTGACATTTCCATTTCAACTTCAAACGTGCGACTCATATTTTCTATCACACTTCCAATCCGGCTTATTTTTAAAGCTGCTTTTTTACCTGGCGTTGCCGGGAATTCAACATCTACTTTATCCCCAACATGAATGGAATTAAGATAGTTTTCAGAAAGTTGCGCAACTACTTTAAGCTTTTTCAGGTTCACGATATGAAGTAATCTTGCCCCGGGCATTGCTAGTTCACCTTCTTTTACGGATATGTTTTCTATAATGCCTGGAAACTGTGCCCTGATTTTAGCCATTTCAAGCTGTTCTTCCAGGGTTGCAAGTCTTGCTTCTGCAGATTCATAGGTATTTTTTGCCTGTAAATACTGAACTTCAGAACCGATGTTCTGTTCCCATAAATCTGATTGTTTTTCATACAGCTTTTTCGCCAGTTCCAGACCGGTTTTTACCTCTGTAATAGACTTTTCAGTTATGTCTGTATTTAATTTTACAAGTAATTGCCCTTTCACCACCCTGTCCCCCTCAGAAACCAGGATTTCTTTGATCTGGCCGTTTATCTCGGGACTAACCCAGGCTTCATTCACAGCCTCCACTTTTCCGCTTGAAAAGATAAAGTGCTGGAATGGTTCAGGAGACATCTCCTTAACATAAACAGCAGTTCCGGTTACGGCTTCTTCAGGACCTGAAACGGAGTCCAGTTTAAGCTGAAGCTCAGCTATTTTATCATTGAGCTTGTCGACTTTGTTTTTATTGGCAATAATCTGCTTGTTCAGTGCTTCCGGACTTTCCATATTGCAGGAAGCCAGGATTAATATGCTTGTGGCAAATAGTAGCTTTTTCATTTTTATGTTTGTTTTTTATTTACTTAATACGATTTCAAGTGATGTTTTGGCATTCAACACTTCCAGAATTGAAGAATTGTAAGAGTTAACCGCATTTAAATACTGATCATGTACCTGGGTTACTTCTAAACTGGAGGAAATACCTTCTTTGTATTTAATGACCGTCTGATCATAGATTTTTTGAGAAAGATCAATATTCTGAGCCTGGGTCTGATAGCTTTCAAAAGCAGTCTGAAAGTCACCCCTTGCCTGCTCAACCGCCATCACCAGGTTTTGCCCTGTTTGTTCCTTAAGATTTTTATTTTTTTCCAGATCAATTTTGGCCTGTCCAACGGATGCAATTCTTTGTCCGCTGGAAAAAATAGGAAGGTTAAAGCTTAATCCCAGTATATGATTGAAAGTTACATCAAAATCGGCTTTATTGGTTTTATCCTGGTACAGGTAAAAAGCAGAGAGGGTGGGTAAAAATTTCGCTTTTTCCCTTCTGAGTGTTAATTCAGAAATTTTTTCATTCGTGGTAAGCATTTTATAATCGACATTGTTTTCCAGGATGAAATCACTCGAAAGCAGAGCGGCAAATTCAACCTCTTCTAATAATTCATTAATGTTTTGGGTTAATTTTATTTCTGCTTCATCATTCAGGCCCAGATTTATTTTGAAAAGTCGATAAGCAAGCTCAATTTGTCTTTCCAATGATTTTGAACCATTTACCAGAGTATTATTTACGATTGAGAATTGTTCATAATCCGTTTCCTGGAGAAGTCCTATGTCTGCCATTGCTTTGGTCTCAGCTAAAATCTGGTTATTATTGACCAGGGAAGAATCCAGAATAGCTTTGGAATTTTCCAGTAATAAAATAGTGTAATATGCAGAGCTTATGTTAGATTTTGCTGTCTGCATGCTTTTTTCAAGGCTGTTTTCCGATAATTGCAGAAAAGTTTTCGCAGCCTGAAGTCCCACTATGTATTCACCACTAAAAACCAATTGGGATACGGTGACCGAATAAGTAGAGCTATTCTTTACTCCCAACCTGATTTGTTGAACTCCTCCATCCGGATCGGGAAAATCAAGTGTGGGCAGGTCACCCGGTAAATGCTGATAATCGAGGTTTCCGGTTGCCTGCGGCAGGCCGATGGCAGTTGTTTTCCAAACTTCTTTTTTAGCTCTTTCAATGTCCAGATTGGCGTTTACCACATTTACATTATTCTCAATGGAATAATTTATGGCCTCTTGTAAGGAAAAACTCAACGGACCCGAAGGATTTTCCTGGGCGAAAGTGGGCATCATCCCGGCAAGGATAAAAGCTATAATAATAAATTTTATCTTCATTGTTATGTTTGTTTTTATAATGTTTGTTTATCCGTTTCCATTTGATCCAGCTTATTGATATTCTTTTCAAGATGCCGGATGCCTTTTTTATTTGCCAGGCCACGTATATGGTAGACAAAATATTCTTTGAACACTTCAGGGGAAATAAAATCATCCAGGGTCAGAAAATCGTCATCCTGCACATTGACCATCCTGGCGACATAAAGTTTTCCGATTAATTCACCCTTTAATTCTGACCGGTAAAGGCCTTCTTCTTTTCCTTTGTTAATGTTTTCTACTACAGAAGCATACATTACATCCAGCTTTTTCTTATGAATTCTCTCATAAATATCCGGATAATATTTTTTCAGGTCATATTCGAAGGAGTGACTGTGAAACTTCAGCTGGGTCATCATGTATTTGTTTACTTCAAATAACTCATCAATGGCATTAAGCTCCTTTTCTTTTATTTGTTTGAAACAGTTATAATTGCTATCAAACTCAAAATCCATGATCTTGTTAACCAATTCCCGTTTATCTTTTACAATTTGATAAAGCGTTTTTTTAGATATCCCCAGTTCCCTGGCAATATCGTCCATTGTAACGCTTTTAACCCCGTATTTTTTAAAGAGTTCAATGACTCTTATAAATATATCTTGCTCTTTCATATGATTCTGTCCCGAAAAAACTTTAAATCTAAAAATAGTTTCCTCAGTGTAATTATTTTCCGGAGTGTAAAAGTATGATAATTCTTTTTACCACACATAAAAAAAAAGTTAAAATTTTATGAAAAATGATGCAGGTAAAGTCAGGGTTTTCTGAT
>CBDUPM010000342.1:0-3853 GCA_965369105.1 uncultured Bacteroidales bacterium
TTTGCTTTATCCAGGTTGATCTGTGCCTGTCGTATGGTAGCAGGGGGTTCATACTGGGATTGTTCAAGGGCAATTTTTTCCTCTTCCATACCAAACCTGAGATTAATAAGATCATCTCTTAGTTGCCTGAGCTGAATGGTGGTATCCAGCTTGGTTTTAGTATATTCTCCTTCTCTTTGTTCCAGTTCATCCAGAATATCTTTCAGGGTATTATCAGCTTCTGACCTGTCAAGTGTTGCCACCCAGTCACCGGAGTCAACTACGGTACCTTCAGCAACCAGGTCCTGGATTTTAATATTCCTGATTCTTAGGTTCCTGCTTCTTAGCTGAGAAGGTCCACGGATTTCAACCGAGTTTTCCGCCTGGAGTTCGCCGGTTACGTTCACAATTATTTCAAAATCACCTTTTTGAACTTCGGTGATAAGTTTTGTGCTGCTTTCAGGATCGTTAGCGGCAGAATATATTATTATCGCAATTAATACACCAATGATTATTAAGGTGGGTATCAGTATTCTTTTTTTCATGGTATCCTGTGTGATTTATTTATTTATCAGCTTGTTAATTTTATCCATAATCATCCCGGCAAGATCGTTGGCCTCTTTTTCAGATTTATGTTCAGCGTAAATTCTGATTATCGGTTCAGTATTCGATTTTCTCAGGTGAACCCATCCATCCGGGAAATCTATTTTGACACCGTCAATATCATTCACATCATTATCGCGGAACTCCGTCTTCATTTTAGACAAAATATCATCGGTATTCATTCCCTCATCCAGGGAAATTTTATTTTTTGATATAAAATATTCCGGATAGGTCTTTTTCAGAGCAGAGCATGAAACTTTCCTTTGAGCAAGCAATGAAAGAAAAAGAGCTATCCCAACAAGGGCATCTCTGCCATAATGAATAGATGGATATATTATCCCGCCATTTCCTTCACCACCGATAACACAGTTTTTTTCCTTCATTTTTGTTACCACATTTACTTCCCCTACAGCTGCGCTGAAATATTCCCGGCCATGTTTTAGTGTTATGTCCTTCAATGCACGCGTGGATGACATATTTGAACAGGTATTTCCGGGAGTTTTACTCAGTACATAATCTGCAACCGAGACCAGGGTGTATTCTTCTCCGAACATGGTACCATCCTCGCAAACAATTGCCAGTCTGTCAACATCAGGATCCACTACAAAACCTAAATCAGCACCAGATTTTATAACTTTCTCTGATATTTCTGTCAGGTTTTCAGGCAGGGGTTCCGGGTTATGTGGAAATTGACCGTTGGGTTCTGTAAATAATTCAATTACCTCTTTAACGCCCAGAGCTTTCAGTAAAGCGGGTATAACGATACCTCCCACTGAGTTTACGCAATCGATGGCAACTGTAAAGCCTGCATTTCTTATAGCTTCGGTATCCACTAAATCAAGATCCAGTATAAGGTCAATATGTTTTTGATGGTAACTGTCGTTGTAAATTACCGATCCTAATTGGTTGACATCAGAAAAGATAAAATTCTGCCTTTCAATCCTGGAGATTAGATCGGAACCATCTTCTCCGGAAATAAATTCACCTTTTTCGTTCAGAAGTTTTAATGCATTCCACTGACCCGGATTATGACTTGCGGTTAAAATAATTCCTCCGTCGGCTTGTTCCAGGGGAACAGCGATTTCAACGGTAGGGGTGCTTGCGTGACCAAGAATTACCACATCAGCCCCCATCGCTATCAAAGTGTTGGCTACAAGCTGTTCCAGCATAGGCCCTGAAACCCGGGCATCGCGGCCAATTATTATTTTTATTTTATCCTTGTTTTGCTTTTCTTTAATAAATCCTGCAAATGCGCTCGCAAAATTAATGATATCGACCGGAGTCAGGCTTTCACCGGGTTTTCCACCGATTGTTCCTCGGATTCCGGAAATAGATTTGATTAGAGTCATGCCAGATAAACAATTAATTAACTATTATGTTTGTTGTCCGAAATTATAAAATCCCCGGCAATAATCGATAATCTCCGGATAAGTTTTATGCACCCTCAATAAAAAAGTGGAATTTTAAAAAATGCATCTTAAGAACCGCTAAAAGTAATTCCATTTTATTCTTTGCTTCTATTCTCAAAAAGAATAACTTGCAAAAAGTACAATTAACTGAAAATATATCGAAAAACCTCTTATTTTTATCCCAATAATATTAATTTTGCGGCCTTTTCAAAGCAATGGTATATATTATTCTCCACAAAGTATATTTTAAATGAATTCAGGTAAAAGAAAACGCAGACCCAGGAATCATGAATCTAAAAAGAAGGAAAAAGTTTTTTCTTCCGAGATTTTGAAGGGACAGTCAAAGTCAGGTAGCGGATTCAAAAAAGATGATAAGAGGGACTGGAAAGAAAAAAAGCCATACCCTAAAGACCCTGTCCCTGGCAGTATCGAATCACTTAAGAAAAGCGGTGATTTTAGTGCTTCCGGCGGAGGTGGATCACACAAACCCAATACCGGTGAAGTAAGGCTGAATAAGTTTATTGCCAGTTCGGGTATTTGCAGTAGAAGGCAGGCCGATGAATTTATTGCTGCCGGACTTGTGTCAGTAAATGATGTGGTCATAACCGAAATGGGAGTGAAAGTAAAACCGACCGACACTGTAAAATACAATGGAGAGAGGATCAGGGCTGAAAAAAAGGTGTATGTTTTGCTAAACAAACCCAAAGATTATGTAACCACTCTTGATGACCCGGAAGGAAGAAAAACGGTTATGGATCTGGTCAAGGATGCTGGAAGGGAAAGGATTTTCCCTGTTGGACGTCTGGACAGGAATACAACCGGAATTTTATTGCTGACCAATGATGGTGAAATTGCTGCCAAGCTGACTCATCCTAAATTTAATCAAAAGAAAATCTACCATGTTTTCCTGGAGAGGAATATGAAACCTGAGGATTTTAAAAAGATAGCTGACGGACTTCAACTGGAGGATGGTTTTATCAAGCCGGATGGGATAAGTTTTGTAAATCCTGATTCGAAAGCTGAATTGGGAATTGAGATACATTCAGGAAGAAACAGGATTGTGAGAAGGATGTTCGAAGCGGTTGGATATAAAGTGACAAAACTGGACAGGGTGTTTTTTGCAGGCCTGACCAAGAAAAATCTGCCTCGTGGGAAATGGAGATTCCTTAGTGAAAAAGAAGTGAATATTCTAAAAATGAGCAAAATAAGCGAATGACAGGAAAGGAACACAAGGCCGGGTTTGTAAATATCCTTGGAAAACCTAATGTTGGGAAATCTACCCTGATGAATGCATTGGTAGGAGAGAAGCTTTCTATAATTACCAGCAAGGCGCAGACTACCAGGCACAGGATACAGGGAATAGTAAACGGGGATGATTTTCAAATTGTATACAGTGATACTCCCGGAATATTAAACCCTAAATACAAACTGCAGGAGAATATGCTTAAAGCCAGTCGATCTGCATTGGTGGAAGCTGATATTCTTATTTTTATGACAGAGGTTAAAGATAACCCGGCGGAGGATTACCCCTTTCTTTCAAAACTGAATGAAATAAATATCCCGGTTATCCTGGTGGTGAATAAAGTGGACCTGGCAACACAGGAATTGATGGATTCCCTTCATGAAAAATGGACTGCTTTATTACCTGAAGCAATTTTCCTGCCGGTTTCAGCACTTAAAAATTTTAACCTTGACACCCTGTTCAACCTGATATTAGAGAAGTTACCCATTAGTCCGCCCTATTATTCAAAAGAAGAATTGAGTGATAAGTCTGAACGTTTCTTTGCAGGTGAGATAATCAGGGAGCAAATCTTGTTGAATTATAAGCAGGAGATTCCTTATTCTGTTGAGATTGATATTGA
>CBDUPM010000343.1:0-3852 GCA_965369105.1 uncultured Bacteroidales bacterium
CCCTTAATTTCTCGGGATATAATCGGTTCTCAATACTTTGAATTCTGTCCGCCTGTTGATCTGGTGAGCTGATTCCTGGATGTTTTCATCAAGAGATTCGATATATTCCTCTGTAAGGATATCTCCAATAGTAACAAAAGGAATTTGTTCTGCAACCTCCGAATCCACTATTTTTGGAACGGTTTCTCCATATCCTTTCGCTTCCAGACGATCGGTGGCTATACCTTTGGAAATCAGGTAATCAACTACTGATTGGGCTCTTCTTTGTGAAAGAAGGTTATTATCTTCATCCGTTCCCCTTGAGTCGGTGTGCGACATCAGCTCAATGGTTACATTCGGATTATCATTCAGCGTTTCTACCAAACCGTCCAGGGTAACTTTCGATTCTTCCCTCAACTCAGCGCTGGCAAAATCATAGAAAATATTTTCCAGTTCAATAACCTGGTCGACCGGAGCCAGATAAATGATGGTTTGAAAATTGGTTGATTTCTCAAGTCCCTTTGTTGTTTCTCTTTCTTTTCCGTTTAAGTACCTGTCCCGGGATGCAATAAAAACATAATCGGTATTGGGTTTTAGCATAAACCGGAATGCACCAACCTCATTTGTTTCGGCTTCAATGGTAATCCCGTCGCTGCCGATTGATTTGACCGTTGAACCAGGAATGGCCAGGTTCGTCTTTTCATCTCTGACTACACCGGTAACGTTAAACTTAAGGGGTGGAAGGTAGAAGGAATACAATTCATCGTTAGCCCTTCCTTTACGGCTACTGGAGAAAAAACCTCTTTCTGCTTCTGATTCAAAGACGATACCAAAATCATCGTCAGCAGAATTAATCGGCGGTCTCAGATTTTCAACAGTCCACCTGCCTCCTTCTGTTTTTGTGGCTTTATAAATATCCAGTCCTCCCAGGCCAATATGACTATCGGAGCTAAAGTATAAAGACCCGTCAAAATGCACATAGGGAAACATTTCATCTCCTGGTGTATTTATATCTTCTCCCAGGTTTTCCGGCTCACTCCAGTCATCCCCTTCATTTGAACGGCTCACTTTCCAGATATCCTTCCCACCGAAACCTCCCGGTAAATCGGATACAAAAAAGAGTTCCAGATTTTCCGGCCCAATGGCAGGATGCGCAATCACTACACTATCATCTGAAATTTTTAATTGTTTAGGTTCACCCCAGTCCAGACCCTTTTTATTTGATGCAAAAATATAGCATCCCAGCTTTTCATTCTTCCCTTTTGGACAGCGGGTAAAATACATGGTTGAAAAATCATGACTGATATTTGGGGTTCCGTCATCGGCTTCAGAACTAAACTCTTCACCCATTGGAACCGGTGTACTCCACTTTCCTTTCCGGTCCTGCTTACTTACAAAAATATCGGTATAATTCTGACCCGTTGCTCCATGATTTTCTTTGCCGGTAGCATCGTCTCTTGTAGATGTAAAATAAACCGTAGCATAATCATCTTCGCCGTATGCCGGACTGAAATCTCTTTCGCGGGAATTAAAGTACCGCATTTCTTCCACCTCATAACCGATGGGATTTTCCAGCCATTCCACCGCCACCTGGCAGGATCGTATCCCATTGTCGGCCCTTGGATCGTCAGGAACAAACTCACTGTATTTTTTAAACTGGCCGGCAGCCTCCTCGTAGTTTTCATTCATCATTAACATTTCAGCATACCGTAAATAAACCATGGGATCCTGAAAATCTGCTCCGATGGCTTTTTTATACCAGAGTTCTGCTTTCCTGGGCTCCCTGAGGATCCTGTAACATTCAGCAATTTTAAAAACGATTTCGTTTTTCCTGGATTTATCTTTAATCTTATTGTAGGCCGTTTTATAATAATCGATAGCCTTGAAATACTCACCGGCATCAAAAGCTGCATTTGCTTTAAAGTCCTTATCTTTCTTTTGTGCTGAAGTGATGTTCATAAAAGAAAACAAGCTAATTATCAGGAGTAAATATTTAATATGTTTCATTCAGATCACAATTTGATAATGTGTAAAAATAGTGGTTTTTTCAGGATATGCGAAAAAATTATTTTTATCCTTTATTTAACGACGAAATACGGGCTTTTGTTGTGGGGGGACCTAAGGGTTTGCAGGCTTTGTTCCATAACACAAGACCACATGACCACATGACCACATGACCACATGACCACATGACCACAAAACTATGTAAGCCGGAGACCCTTTTGTTTTTAGGAACTAAACATCAGCTCCCTGTATTTGGGCAGAGGCCATATTTCGTTATCCACTATCAACTCCAGTTTATCTACGTGGTAGCGAATATCATCAAGAAAGGGAAATACTTTTTTGGAATATTGTTTCGCCTTTTCAGCCGAATCTTCAATAATATTGACTTCCTTCCTGACCTCTGTCATTTCCCTCACTTTCGCTTTGATGTATGAAATATGACCGGAGATTTCTTTAATCAGTTCAAGTCTTGCTCCTGCCAGTTCTTTAAATTCCTTCTCATCGAAAATCTTTTTAAGTTCAGCCACATTATTAGCGAGTTTCGTTTGATATTCAACCGCTATGGGAACAATATGATTCATAACCAGGTCTCCCAATACCCTGGACTCAATCTGGATTTTCATCGTATATGATTCCAGCTTAACTTCGGTTCTTGCCTGAAGCTCATTCAGGTTCAGAACTTCCTGTCGTTCAAACATATCCACTACTTTTTTATCCAGGTAGGCCTGCAGGGCTTCCGGGACATCCTTGATATTTGTTAGTCCCCTTTTTTCAGCTTCCTTTTCCCATTCTTCTGAATAATTGTTTCCTTCGAACCGGATTTTCTTGGAATCGATAATATACTTTCTTAAAACCTGGAAGATGGCTTCATCCTTTTTCACTCCTTTATCAATTAACTTATCCACATCTTTTTTAAAGATCGTCAGCTGATCTGCAACTACGGTATTCAGAGCGACCATAGCAGAGGAACAATTTGCTGAAGAACCGACTGCCCTGAATTCAAAACGATTACCGGTAAAGGCAAACGGGGATGTCCGGTTCCGGTCGGTATTATCCAGAAGGATTTCCGGAATTTTTCCAATGTTTAACTTTAATTCCGTTTTTTCATCCGGGGTCATTTTCTGATTGGTCACTTTCTTTTCCAATTCATCCAGCATGGCAGATATCTGGCTTCCCAGGAAAACAGAAATTATGGCGGGTGGTGCTTCATTTGCACCCAGACGATGGGCGTTTGAAGACGAAACAATGGTTGCTCTTAAAAGATCCTGATACTTGTATACAGCCATCACGGTATTAACAAGAAAAGTGAGAAACATTATATTTCTCCTGGGGGTTGAGCCCGGCGAGAGCAGGTTTCTTCCGGTGTCGGTGGTTAAGGACCAGTTGCTGTGTTTTCCGGAACCATTTATTCCCTTGAAGGGTTTTTCATGAAAAAGCACCCTGAATTTATGCTTCTTTGCCACTCTTTTGGCAAGATCCATAACTAAAAGGTTATGATCAACCGCCAGGTTGGTTTCTTCATATACCGGGGCACATTCATACTGGTTGGGAGCCACTTCATTATGACGGGTCTTCACCGGGATACCCAGTTTGTATGCCTCTATCTCAAATTCATACATAAAGGCTTTCACCCTGTCAGGAATGGATGAAAAATAATGATCATCCAGTTGCTGATCCTTTGCAGATGCATGACCTAAAAGGGTTCTTCCCGTAAGTGCAAGATCGGGTCTTGCATTGTACAAGGCCTCATCGACCAGAAAATATTCCTGTTCCCATCCCAGGTTAGACCAGACCTTTGTGACATTTCGGTCAAAATACAGGGCCACTTCGGTTGCAGCTTTGTCAATTGCAGCGGTAGCTCTCAAAAGG
>CBDUPM010000344.1:0-3836 GCA_965369105.1 uncultured Bacteroidales bacterium
AGGGACAGGTAATATTTCCATGGCTTGTACCCGGCAGGCTTTGGAATCCGGGATAGATCTCTGGCATTTTAACCGGGGTAAAAACAGAGCCCGCAAAATAACAGGTGTAAATACTATATATGGCGATATTCTTGATATTAAAACATCAGAAAAAGCTTTAAAAGATCATCATTTTGATGTGGTGGTCAATTTCATTGCCTTTAAACCCAAAGATATTGAAAATGATTTTCAGCTTTTTAAAGATAAATGCAAGCAATATATTTTTATATCTTCGGCTTCAGCCTATCAAAAGCCTCCCTCTCATCCTGTGATTACAGAGGACACACCATTGAAAAATCCTTACTGGCAATATTCCAGGGATAAAATTGCATGTGAGGAAAAACTCTATCAACTATACCGGGAGAACGATTTTCCGGTTAGCATTGTACGACCCTCCCTTACCTACGAAACCGTTATCCCGGTTGCTATAGGGAGCTGGGCTGATTTTACTCTTATCGACCGGATTCGCCGGGGGAAGGAGATTATTGTGCATGGAGATGGAAGCTCTCTTTGGACGATAACCCATTCAACTGATTTCGCTTCGGGCTTTACCGGACTTTTAGGTCATCAACAGGCAATTGGCCATAGTTTCCATATTACTTCAGATGAAATTTTAACCTGGAATCAGATATATGAAGCAGTGGCGGAAGCAGCCGGAGAAGAAGCAAAAATAGTTCACATTCCATCAGATTTTATCGCAAGGGGGGATGAGTATTACACCGGGACACTCCTCGGAGATAAAAGCTGGTCAGTGATTTTTGATAATACAAAGATTAAAAGATTTGTACCTGAATATAAAGCGGTTATACCATTTAACAAGGGAATTAAGAAAACAATAAAATGGTTTGAAGAGAAAAAGGAAAGAATGATTATCCTGGAAGAAAATAACAGATTTATGGATAAGGTGATTCGTGATTATAAGAGGATAACGGAAAAGTAATCCCGTAAAATCAGATAATCAGGGAAGCATGGATAAACGGTTTATTCACCGGGAACTATATCCTGTTTTAATATTATTCTCCGGTTTCTGAGATCATATTTATTGCCTTCCCTGAGAAAATAAAACGGTTTTTGGCTCGGATCAACAGGATAGGGCTCTCCAACATCTCTTTGCCACATCGTGTTATCATAAATTAGAACATAGCTTGGGCCCAGCACTTCTGCAGTATCTCCGCTGATCAAGAGAGCTGTTTTTTCATCCAGACCTATACCCAGCAGATCAGGATGTGCTTCCAGGATTTCAAATATATCAAACTGGCGGTTACGTACCAGGACATGCTGATCGATTACCGTATTGGGAAGAAAAGCAAATCCCTCCTGGTGATCTCCCATCATAATCAGGTTGGATTGTGTGTCGCCCCGGGCAAGAAAAGAACCCTGTATGGTTGCTCCGGCCGAAGTTCCGCCGATTATTCCCCCTCTTTCCAATACTTTCCGAAACTCCTCCAATGATCGCGTTCCATCATATGCATCCATTAAGCGCCATTGTCGCCCACCGGTAAACCAGATTGCGTCGGCATTTTGAATGGGTTTTACGAATTCAGGAGTATTGGCAATCAATGGATCAAAGGTATGCAGGACTGCAGCATTTTCAGCACCCAGGGTATTAAAACGGCTGATAATATCCATTCTTACCTCCTTTTCATCCAGGTCTTGTCTGCCCGATGCAGTCGGGACTATGATGATCCTCGCATTTTTTCCGCCAGCTTCCTGCAAAAAACGGGGAAAGACCATTTCAATGCTGCCACCACCCACTATCATAAGTTTACCATCTTCAGGTCCGGCCGAAAGAGGTTGTTGGGAATAAATTGCTGTGGAAAGCAGGAAAACACTGGTTAACAGAGAACTAATAAGGGAAAATATTTTTCTCATTTAAAATGCGAATTGATTTCCAGCTAAAGTACTTGAAATTCCTTAGAAAAGATATTAATTATTAAATCCATAATAAGGTGAATAAGAGAAAATGTTATTTCGAAGAATCAGATTTATGTTACCATTCCCAATCCTGATTTATAAATTTGTCCTGATTGATATGACTGAAATGTTTCTTTTTAAACACAATTATGCTTTATTTTGTTTGAGTTTAAAAGATAATACAATGGGAATTAAATACAGGGCTTTCAGGGCCCATGAAGTTAGCTTCAATACATTTGAAAGAAAAATTGAAATCCTTGATACCGATGAGTTACCGGAGGGAGATGTCCTGATAAAAGTGGAATATTCCGATTTGAATTATAAAGATGCACTTTCAGCTTATGGAAACCGGGGAGTAACCCGTAAATACCCTCACACGCCAGGAATTGATGCTGCCGGAACGGTGATTGAAAGTGACTCGGAAAAGTTTCAAGCCGGTGACCGGATCGTTGCCGGGGGATTTGACCTTGGGATGAATACACCCGGGGGATTTGGTGAATACATTCGCGTACCTGCAGAATGGCTGGTAAAATTACCGGATCATATCAGCTTCCGTGATTCAATGATAATTGGTGGAACAGGTTATACCGCCGGATTATGTGTAACGAAGCTTCTGGAACAGGGTGTAAAACCGGATCAGGGACCTGTACTGGTAACAGGAGCTGCAGGTGGAGTGGGGAGCTGGTCGGTTTTAATTTTGAAAAAACTTGGGTTTAAAGTAATTGCCGGAACTTCAAATATTGAAGACTCTGCAGAAATTATAGCCAAGCTGGGAGCAGATGAGCATGTCGATAAATCCGTTATCGATGACCAGTCGGGTCGACCCTTACTGAAATGGAGATGGGCCGGCGCAATTGAGAATGTGGGCGGAAATGTTCTTTCAACTGCACTCAGAGCCTGTAAACCTGAAGGAGCCGTTACTTCCATCGGAAATATTTATTCTCATGAATTGAATATGACGGTTTATCCCTTTATTTTGAATGGGGTTAAATTAATCGGTGTTTCTGCCCCAATTATAAATGCCGAAACCCGTGCCTTAGTCTGGAAAAAATTTGAAAATGAATACAAAGTAAACGTGCCTGATATTGTAAAAGAAATTCAGCTTGAAGATCTTGATGAGGCACTCGCTCTTGTTCAAAAACGCAAAAATCGCGGACAGGTAATACTGAAGCATAATCATCTTAAATAACAGAATTACTGCAGAGAAAGAAGAATTTCTTTTTAACTTTGCACCAAAATACCTATTTCCAGAAAAAAAGAAAATGTCAGATTTCGAAAAATATTACGATGAAGTGAGGGAACTTTCCAATTATGATCTGAACAGGTTATTAAAGAAAGCGGGAGATTTACCCAGGGAGAAGTACAGAGCTATTTTATCTGAATTGGAAAAAAGAGGCGCACTCGATGACCAGGGTAAAATATCCCTAACAAAGTTTTCAACTTCATCCAAAAGCTTTGCAGATACCGGTAGTTTCAGTGGTAAAGAAACTCTCAGATCTCCACTGAGCGATCCCAATATAACCGATGATCCTGAGGCTCCGGTGCTTTATTCACGATATGCGATACGATTTTTCGCAGTTTTATTTTCCCCTTTGTTTGCAGGAATATTACTGGCTATTAACTTCTATCGTTTAAAGAAGCCCAATCAGGTTATTTATGTAGGCTTATTTTCATTTGGATATACAGCCCTGGTAAGTTTTATATCAGGGAAATATCCTGAAAATATGCTTCTCGTGACCTATATTCTGTATTTTCTTGGAGCCGTGTTACTGGAGGAATTATTCTGGAACCGGTTTATAGGCAAAGAATTCAGATTCCGGAGGCAGTTTATTCTTCCGGCCCTGGCTATTGGTATTGGAATTTCTGTACTGGTGATGTTCGTA
>CBDUPM010000345.1:0-3829 GCA_965369105.1 uncultured Bacteroidales bacterium
ATAAGTGCACTTGCATCTGTAATTTCACCGGAAGGAGTTATTTTGGTATTATCCATTTTTGGACTTGCAGGGGCCTTTACTAGTTCTACTCTTCCTGAAGTAGAATGAACCATTCTTCTCCTTTCATTGATTTTTTGTTTTGATTCTTCAAAATCTTTATATATTAAGGTTCTGTAATCCGGTAATTATGAAAAGATCACCCTTTTACGTTTATATAATAAATATAATTGTTTCTATCCTGGTGGTACTGGGTTTTGCTTTTATACAGTATCATATTATTAGAAAACTTGATTTTGTGGTTGTCGATTATATAATTCCGGCAATTGTTGGGGGAATTTTTGGATATTTGATTGCCAGTATACGGATATTGGAGTTTAAATATAAAGCTGAAAAAGAGGAAGTCGAAAAGAAAAATAATGAAATCCATTCATACCTGGGATCAATAGTACATGATCTTAGATCCCCTGTTTCTGCCATAAATGGCCTTGCCAAAATACTATTCGACAATAAAGAACTGGAAGATTCCAAACGGGAGAAATATCTGAACCTGATTTTAAGTTCTTCTAATTCAGTGCTGGAAAATATCGGCTTGATCCTTGAAAATTCAAAAATTGAGAAAGGAGTAGGACCACAGCACATTATTCAAGGAAACCCTTATTTCACCATTAATTCAACGATTGATAAACACCTTGTGCTGGCCGTTCAGAAAAGCATTTCAATTCAAAGGATAATTGATAAAAATCTGCCGGATGTGAAATATGACAAGGATGTGCTGGATAGCGTAATTTCCAATCTTATCAGTAATGCCATTAAATATTCCCCACACGAAACCCAGATAAAAGTTTACACAGAACTTTTTGCTGACAGGCTTGACCTTGTCGTTCAGGATCAGGGACTTGGAATGTCAGATAAAGACCTGGATGAATTATTCCAGGAATTTCATAAACTTAGTTCAAAGCCAACCGGTGGGGAAGCATCCAGTGGTCTTGGATTATTTGTAGCCAATAAACTCGTAAAGCAAATCGGGGGTGAAATAATTGCTGAATCTGAAGGAAAGAACAAGGGTTCCACCTTCAGAGTCAGACTGAAACTCTCCTAAAGGACTTTAAACCTGAATCTATCCCATGGTTAGCTTTACCTTTACAACTGTAGCCGATTGAATTACCGGTATTATCCTTCCGTCAATTTTAGTACCATTTACCAGGATTTCTTTTACTCCCTTACTTACCCCTGAAGGATTCAGTATTTCAATTTCATATTTTGTTCCTCTGAATACCCGGGTAATGGAATACGATTTCCAGTTTTTCGGAATACAGGGATCAATTAAAAGCCCGTCATAATCGGGTTGTATACCTAAAATATACTGAGTTATGGTATAATAGTTCCATGCAGCAGTACCCGAAAGCCATGAATTTTTTCCTTCTCCCGGTTTAAAGGCATCCTTACCCGCGATCATCTGGCAATATACATAAGGTTCCACCCTGTGTAAATCACTTCTTTCTTCAAGATATGCAGGAGTGATTTTCTTGTAATACTCAAATGCTTCATCACCTCTTCCCAATATGGTTTCCCCAATCATAATCCATGGATTATTATGACAGAAGATTCCGGCATTTTCTTTATAGCCGGGAGGATAAGTGGATATTTCACCATATTCGATATAATATTTTGTAAAGGCCGGATTATTAAGAACAATACCGTAATTGCTGTCCAACCGTTTTTTAACCGAATTCATTGATTTTTCAACCATTCCCTCTTCGATTCCTATTTTTGCCATTGAGCACCAGCCCTGGGATTCAATAAAAATCTTACCTTCTTCATTCTCTTTACTTCCTATTTTACGGCCAAAATTATCATAGGCCCGTAAAAACCATTCCCCGTCCCATCCGTGTTTTTTTACCGCCTCAATCATTTTGTTTACCTGTTCCCGGGCTATATCAGCTTCATTATTTTTACCCAGATATTCGCATAGTTTAATATATTCTTTTCCATATGTTACAAAAAGTCCTGCTATCATTAAGGATTCAGCTATTTTTCCCTTTTGATTTTCGGTAGTTTGAAAGGATTCATTCGGATTTGATGAAAAACAATTCAGATTCAGGCAATCGTTCCAGTCGGCCCTTCCGATCAAAGGAAGACCATGGGGTCCCAGGTTGTTTACAACATGATTAAAGGAAGCTTTTAAATGCTCAAAATGTGTTTTTGCCTTGGATTCATCATTATCAAAGGCTACCATTTCATCCAATATGGAAAAATCTCCCGTTTCTTTTATGTAGGTGGTAGTGGATAGTATAAGCCACATCGGATCATCGTTAAAATCTCCACCCATTTCAGAATTTCCCCTTTTAGTAAGAGGTTGATACTGATGGTAACAGCCTCCATCTTCAAATTGAGTAGCAGCAATATCGAGTATTCTTTCCCTTGCCCTTTCGGGTACCTGGTGTACGAATCCTATAAGGTCCTGATTGCTGTCCCTGAATCCCATACCTCGCCCTATTCCTGATTCAAAATAAGAAGCACTCCTTGAAAAATTAAAAGTTACCATGCATTGGTACTGATTCCAGATATTCACCATCCGGTTTAGCTTTTCATCAGGATGGTTTAACTGGAAGGTAGCCAATAGATCAGTCCAGTAGGATTTCATTTCTTCAAGAGCCTTATCTACTTTTTCTGCGCTGTCGTATCTGGCTATCAATTCCTTAGCCCGTTTTTTATGGATAATGTTTTTAGATTCCCATTTTTCATCCTCAGGATTTTCTACATATCCAAGGATAAAAACCAGGTCTTTCGTCTCACCCGGTTCCAGTTCAATTTCAAGATAATGTGAGGCAATCGGTGACCAGCCGTGCGCTTCTGAGTTTCTGGGTTTGCCTTCCATTACTGCTTCAGGGGAAGAAAAACCATTGTACAAGCCGACGAAACTTTCCCGGTCGGTATCATAACCCTGAATGGGAGAATTTACATGATAAAAAGCATAATGATTTCTGCGCTCTTTATATTCCGTTTTATGATATAAGGTAGACCCTTCAATTTCTACCTCCCCTGTATTGAAATTTCTTTGAAAATTGGTCATATCGTCCAGGGCATTCCATAGACACCATTCCACCATTGAAAACAGTTTGAATTTTTTCTTGGATCCGGAGGTGTTTTTCAGGCTTAATTTCTGTACCTCACACCAGGCATGCAATGGGACCAGGACAGTAATTTCAGCCTCTAAGCCGTTTTTGCTCCCTTTAATTTTGGTATAACTACGTCCGTGCCGGCATTCATAGGAATCAAGTTCTGTCTTAACCGGTTTCCATCCGGGTGACCAAACTTTCCCTTCGTCGTTTATATAAAAATATTTTCCGCCATCATCAACCGGCACATTATTATAACGAAATCGGGTTAAACGTCTGAATTTAGCATCCTTGTGAAATGAATATCCTCCTCCGGTATTAGAAACCAGGGAGAAAAAGTCGTGATTTCCCAGGTAATTGATCCATGGGTAAGGAGTTTTGGGTTGGTTAATTACATACTCCCTGTTTTGATCGTCAAAATATCCGAATTTCATGGTATCTGATTTTAAATTATTGCTTTTCTTCTTTCCTTCTTTTATTCAATTCAGTCTCTATTTCATTCATCTTAGAATGAGAAAGAGGATAAAAAAACATCAAAATAATTGCCAGTATAATAAAGGCAACCGGCACAAAACTGTTGATGAGTTTTACAGCTTCCATTGCATTATCGCTTTGAGAAATTGCTGCATCACCACTAGCCAGGTCCTTTCCGGCGTAACCATAAGCCTTCAAAACCCAGATCATTACTGCGCCGGCAACTCCGCCTCCGA
>CBDUPM010000346.1:0-3822 GCA_965369105.1 uncultured Bacteroidales bacterium
GTTTAACTTCAGAATTGTTAATACTGCAGGAAGCCGCAAAAGCGAGAAATATGATTAAACTAATTGTTATTATTCTGTTCATTAAGCTATTTTTTTGACTTTACTCTCTAAAGCTGATTTATCAGTTTCCATATAAGAGTTTGTCTTATTTATGAGTCTTTTAGCAACAGGAATTGAAAGCAACTGGACGGCGGCAATGATTATCAGGGAATATTTTAAAGCAAAACTTTCGGAGACATAATAGATCAGAACAATGAAGAGTCCCAGCCCAAAAAATCGTCCTATATATAAACCAAATTCATGATTAAAAATATAGGCAAACTGATTGCGGTTTTCTTTGGCAGAAAGCACATCAATCACCTTCATCTGGATTGGAAAGTAAGCAATGTCATGCAAAGGCTGAAACATTACCTTACATATTACAAAAACGATTACTCCGGCGGCAGAAAATGCGATGCCATTTACCATTGTCCCGATAAAGAATATGACCAGTCCGGCAGAAAATATGTAGATTCTGTGTTCAGGTTTGGAAGCCCGGCCTAAAATGTATAAAACAATTGCAGACAGCACTCCGGAAAGACTTTGAATGGTCCCCAGGGAAGCCTCATCTCCCACTAAACGCATAATAAGTATGGCTGGTGCAGTTACCAGATAGCCCTGTGCAAGCCCTTTCAGTGAAGAAAGGAGTAACATTTTTCTCCAGAGTCTGTCAAATTTAAAGAATACAAACTTCTTTTGTTTTGGGTTACTAAACTTTTCACGATGGATGATTATACTGGAAAAAATAGTTAACAGAAATACCACAAGAGTAACAATCTTGTATGCGTTTCCAATATTTCCTATCCATGACCATCTTCCTGAACTTATCAGAAACCATCCTATTATTACAGGTACTATTATAAATGTCAGGGTGTAGAAAAAAGTTTCCAGTCCATAATAATAATTTCTGTTTTCATCATTAGTAGTATTCAGGGCAAGAAAATCGCGGTTTGCCCAAAAAAATCCAAATGACATACCCATAATTAATCCTGCGATTGCTACGCCCGGTGCATCAACCTCTCCCAGGGTCATCATGAATACCATTGAAACACCACTTAACAGCATTCCAAAGCTGTAGAGATGGGCTATTTTAATTTTATTCAGTAAAAAGCCGTTGATCAGGAATGTCAATGGGATTCCGGTGTAGGCTGCAAGCTGATATATAGCGACAAGGATGGGTTCATCGGAACTTCGCATTATATAGGCTCCCACAAATATGTCGATTACCGGTAAAACAAGTGCATAGATAATATTGGTTATTAACAGGACTCGCATATCCCGGGGCATGCTCAGGAAAAAGTCGTATTCTGTTTTGGGTTTATTTAGTAAAGTAAATTTCATGCTTTATTCCTTCAAAGAGGATAGTATTTTGGAAATTGAGAACTCAGCCATACAAATTACTTCATCACTGGCACCATAGTAAATGATAAGAGAATCACCTTTGACCAAATGACCATTGGTGAAGACAACATTACCGAAGAATCCGGTTTTTTCGTATTCAGCAGTGGGCTCCATTATGGGCTGGTTACTTCGGGCAATCACCTGAGAGGGATCCTTACTATCCAGGAGCAAAGCTCCCAGGCAGTAGCGGTTTTCTATGGTTGCGCCATGGTAAATTTCAAGCCATCCCTCATCTGTTTTCACGGGTGCTGCTCCGGCTCCGACCCTGGCGCTGTCCCAATGATTTTCACGGGTTACAGCAAGGCATTTGTGATTTCCCCAATGAAGTAAATCAGGGGATTCTGCTAACCATATATAATTCCCTCCCAGCTCCGGACTGCTGGGCCGGTGGAGGGCATAATACTTTTCACCGCACTTTTCTTCAAAAATTGCGCAATCTTTATTGTGAGGAGGGAATATCATTCCTCTCCGTTCAAAATTTTTCCAGTCCCTGGTAAAAATATAACCCACACCAACAGCCTCAGGAGAGACTTTTGTATAAGTGAGATGATATCCATCATTCATGGTACTGACCCGGCAATCTTCAATTCCAAAAGATTCCTGGGGGCCTTCTCCGAAAATCGGTGCATAGCCTTTGGGTTCATAAAATTGAATACCATCATCACTGCAAACCAAACGGAGATGTGAAAGTGTGGTTAAATACCCTTTGCCCCTAAATTTGATGATACGTGCATCGGATGCGTCAAGATCAGGATCGTCCATTCTAAATCGAAGTATTTCAATCTTCCCGTCTTTTAGAACCGGAAAACTAACTTCGCCTTCTTTCTGAACAGGTCGTTCTGCTACCCGAAGTAATAACCAGATCTTACCCTCAAATTCAAAAACGCCGGGATTCAGAAGACATTCAATCTTCATTCCCTCCATACTGGGAGAAAGGTCTCGTGGAATCAGAATCGGATTATTTTTATTGCGTTTCGCAATTTCCATAATGGCCTGGGTTAAGAATGTTTTGGCAAGTACCGATAAAAGGAGCTTTTTTTATTCCTCATGAGTTCCATAGTTGTCCATTATGGTGCCAAATGATTATTGACCATAGTGGTTGAAATCCATCAATTAACATATCTAACTATCAGAAAATGAGTGTTATATCAAATAATTCAAATCAATTTTTTTGATTTATTTTCTTAAATACCGTTCTCGCAGTGGCCTCCTCAGACTTACTTTTTAATAAAAACTGTAGTAAATTGTACTGAATAACAGGAGAGAATAGGCTTGATCAATATCATCTATTGCTGCACAAATAGTCAGAAGAACAGGCTTACCAGCAATAAAGCAGGAAAGCTCTTTACTTTTTTGGAAAGCCCGGAAATTACACTTTTAAACCAGATTTATGAAGATCTTCTTATTAATAAGTATGTTGGGTTTGTCGATAAATATCTTATCCCAACAGGTAGATATAGAGAGAATTACTCAAATGCCCGATTTCCCCCAGCCATATGAAATGAGGGATTGGAAAAGGATTGCTCAGGAATATGACTCCCTTGTTTATAATGAAAACTTTTCGGGGGAGTATCTTCCTCTTATTGAAAATTTTGAAAATTCGGTGAACTATCCCGGATTTCCTTCTTTCGGATTACACACTTACGTGGGCACAATTAATCCCTTATCAGGAGAAGCTATAAATGTCATTCCTTCAGTAGTAGGGGCAAGTTTATGCGGGATAGACAAAAGCGAGCAGTTTGGAAAAAACTGGGTGCTGATGTGTCGTGAGTTTTATAATCTGGCTTCAGGAGAGGATGTATACCTGAATAATCCCGCAGGAAGGAGTGGAAATGACTGGTGGTATGAAACCATGCCCAATATTTTCTTTTATCAGCTGAACAGTCTTTACCCGGAGACAGAAGATTTTGATTTTCAGTTTATCCGTATTGCCGATCGCTGGCTGGAAGCTGTCTCCGATATGGGAGGGGCATCCACGCCCTGGAAAATTCCGGATATGGATTACAGGGCCTGGAGTTTATTGGAAAGGGAAGGTCTGGCTGATGGAGTTCATGAACCTGAAGCAGCAGGAGCAATTGCATGGATACTCTTTAATGCATATAAGGAAAGTGGAGAACTCAAATATCGAATTGGAGCAGAATGGTGTATAGAATTTTTGATGGGTTTAAACAGCAATCCTTCTTATGAACTGCAGCTTGCTTACGGAACCTATACTGCGGCCAGGATGAATGCGGAATCAGGAACAGATTATGACATTACTAAACTAATGAACTGGTGTTTTGACATTGGTCCGCTTAGAAATTGGGGAGCCATAGTTGGTAACTGGGGAGGAATGGATTGTGATGGATTGATAGGAGAGCAATCCGCTGGTGGGACAGGCTA
>CBDUPM010000347.1:0-3819 GCA_965369105.1 uncultured Bacteroidales bacterium
AAAAAACTTCGCTCAATTAGCAAAAAAACTTAAAATTAAATTTCCTTTTTTATTCCGGGTAATTTTATCTCAAAATTTTTTTGATAATTCAAATTATCTGACAAATCCCGGATTATAAATAATGGGCAGGCATTATTAGATGATGGAACAGTTTTAATGTTTTTTTTCCTCCCTGTTTTTCCGATAAATTGCTGATCACTTCAGAGCCGGATCTCAGAGCCTGAAACATTGTTGCATTTTTTTTGTTTTATAATCAGACTGAAAAAACAAAGTTGATGTCAGGACCTTCTGAAAAAATACTTACGCTGCATCCTGAAGGAAAAAAAGGCACAAACATTTCACTTCAAAAGTACAATGTCATAAAAAGCTTTATTCTGAAATCTCTCAGCGATTTTGGTGAAATTAGTTATAAAGACTTAAACTTACTGGGGAGAAAAGTTTTGGGTTCATCATTTGAAGGTTCAGTTGTATGGTATATCGTGACTGTCAAACTTGATCTGGAAGCCAGAGGTATCATTGAAAGAATAGCTTCAAAAAAGGGTCATAAGATTAAACTTAAATCAAAGCAATGAAGAAATTCCACTTTATCATCAGTTTTCTGATTCTTTCTCTGAATTATCCTATGCATCAATCCTTTGCACAGATTTTTAAAACCAACCCGGAATTAAGATCCTCTTACCACCAGTTTGATTTTTGGCTGGGAGAATGGGAAGTTTTTTTAAACGGAACCGATAAAATGGTTGGTAAAAGTCACATTATGACTATAAACGACAGTACGGCCATACTTGAAAATTACACAACCCTAAATATGTCATATAAGGGGAAAAGTTTAAATACCTATAATCCGAAAACCAACAACTGGGAGCAGTACTGGACAGATAACAGCGGAATGGTTTTGCTCTTAAAAGGAGGTATAAAAGAAGGCAAAATGGTTATGAAAAGCACCGGCGATTCCATTGTCAACCGCATTAGCTGGGAAGAATTAAAAGATGGATCTGTCCGCCAGCTTTGGGAGTTTTCGGGGGATAATGAAAACAGCTGGAAGATTGCCTTTGATGGCATCTACAAAAGAGCAAGGCTTTAATAAAGTCCTCATATGATCCGATAATAAGGAATCCACAGCCTGACCAAAAAGTCAGATTTAATGCTCATCTAAGCCTGTTTAGGGCTAATTTTTTCTGCTTTCCAGCCAGGCTCATTTAAACCCTGTGTCATTATTTTTAATTATCTGTAAAGGAAAACTCCAGTTTTCCCTTTAAAGGATTTTCTCTGAGTTCATAATCACCTGATTCGGTTTTCATTATGAAAAGCTCCTGTAGTTTCTTATCATCCGGAAGGCAAACCAAAACTTTTGATTCTTTACCTGCTCCACCATAAACTTTTAGCTCCAGTTTGGACCAGTCCATAAATTTGGTGGATTGTGCAAGTTCAATATGAGGGATAACGCTTCCTTTTTTTACCAGCATTACAATTGGAACTTTTCCTGCGTCGATATGATGCCATCCTTCAGAGTATTCTTTATTCGTCTGATAATCAATCCATAACCCGGGAGGTAAATAAACATCCCTGGATAAATTATCATCAAATAAGGGAGCAACAAGTATGTCCGATCCGAACATATACTGGTTGTCAATCAGCCATGAACCGGGATCATCCGGAAACTCAACAAATAAAGCTCTTAGCATGGGCAATCCTTTTGCTGAGCATTCGTGAGCCTGGGCATAAATATAGGGCATCAGCCGGTACCTCATATTTACCGCATCCCTGAAATCATTCATGAAATCATCTCCATATTCCCATGGTTCTGTCGGCGGGGCTCCATGACTCCGGACATGAGAAGTCAACATTCCAAAAGGTGTCCAGTGACGATACACATTCTCGGGTGTTTTCAAAACAAATCCACCAATATCATGACTCCAGAAAGAAAATCCGGTAAGCCCGATTGAAAGCCCTGCTCTCAATGTGCCCGACATAGCTGAATAGGTGTTTGCCGGATCGCCTCCCCAATGCATAGGATATCTCTGGCTCCCGGCCCATGTGCTCCTGGCCCAGATAATTCTTTCCCCGCTTACCTGTTTGGTTATGTCCGAAACTGCTTTATTGTATCGAAGCGGATAGAGATTATGTTCGTAAAACCCGGTCCTTCCATTGGAATAAGTGCCGCTAAAAGGTGCAGCCTCTCCAAAATCAACTTTGATCACACCCACTCCCAAATCGAGTAATGATTTAATTTTTTGCTGATACCAGTTTACTGCATCAGGATTGGTAAAATCAAGCACTGCATCTTCGGTAACCGTATTCCCTTTTGCATTTTTTACATAAAGGTCTTTTTCAATAATTTCCGAAAAAAGTTTATTCTTAGGCACAAAATAAGGAAGCTGCCATAAGCAGGTTTCGAATCCATTCTTTTTGAAATCGCTAATCATTTTTTCAGGATCATCAAAACGGGAAGGAGCAAAAGTATAATCACAACGCCAGTCCTCTTCAAACCAACCCGTATCAAAATGCAATACATCACTGGGAATCTTATTCTTCCTCAGTTTTGAGGTTACTTCCCTACCTTCATCTTCTGAAAAATAGGTGATGCGACTCATCCAGAAACCAAAAGACCAGAGCGGAGGAACTGGTGATTTTCCGGTCACCTCCGTATATTCATCCAAAATATCTTTCGGACTGCCTAAAAAGAAAAACAGATCAAGTTCCTCATCCCCGATATACAGATTGGTTAAACCATTAAAGTATTTTCCAAAATCACAGCTTATGGGTGTGGAAGTGTGCATAAAAACTCCGTATCCCCGGCTGCTCATGTAAAAGGGAACGGGTTTATACATGGTTTCATTTTGTGTTCCGTTTGCGTCATCTGTCATCAGGATTACTTTTTGGCCTCTCTTATTAAAAGCTGTAAATGATTCACCCAGTCCGAAGATTTTCTCGTCGGGTTGAAGATTGAAGGCAGCAGAGAAACTCCTGGAATAATCAGAAGCCCTGCGAACAAATGAAAAGGGCATCAGTGGAGTGAACGTTCCTTGATTATCAGTTAAATGATTGGTGCTGGTAAGTAACTTTCCATTTGCGTCATAAATAGATATTTTCCAGGGGGAAGATGAAACCTCTACCCTGCCATGGGTATTTGAATAAATATGAAGGCCATCCTTTTGACTATATTTCCATGAATGATTTTTTGGTTGAAAATCATCGGATATCATAAGTGATTTTTCATTTTTTTGTGCCGTAAATCCGGATTCCGCTTTTAATCGGAATGCCCTGTCAGAAATAAATTCGATTGAAAAGGGTAATTCGGGTGATTCGGCATACTCAATTCCCGGAAATTCATTTGCATTGACCTCACTTAAGCCTGCCAGCATATTATTGAAAGCCATGCGGGTTGTAAATTCATAGCGATTGTATTTCAGGGCACCGCTGCCGGTTTCAGGATTAAATGATATTAATTCCGTGGGAAGGTAATAGGTGTTTTTAAAATCCCAGAAATCGGTGGAGATATCGACAGGTTCATTGTAAAGTCCAAATCCCTGCAATTGTGAAAGCAATGTATTTTCCTGTACAAAGAATGACAGAATTGCCAATGCAATAATAAATTTAGGAGTCTTTTTCATTATAGCCGGAGTTTTATTTGAAGCGAAAATAAACAATAATTTATTAAATCGTTTCAGTGGCTTTAAATGTATTAGGATTGATGGAAATGTTGTATGACTTTGAGGAATGCGGATAGCTTTGCCAGATGAAATGGAATGACTAATAATTATATAACATTGATTTTCTGATCTTTACAGGATTCTCAACCTTCAAGCTTAGCCTATG
>CBDUPM010000348.1:0-3807 GCA_965369105.1 uncultured Bacteroidales bacterium
CATCGGACATGGAAGCCTGATGTTTGAATTGGACAGTTTTATTATTCATGTAGATCCGGTAAGCAGGGAGGCGGATTATTCCGAATTACCCAAAGCTGATCTAATCCTGATAACTCATCATCATGGTGATCATCTCGATATGAATGCAATTGGGAAAATCAAAACGGATTCTACCCGGATTATCATGACCGAAACCTGCCTGGAGAACATTGAATATGGCAGTGGGATGAAGACAGATGTAATGGCAAATGGTGATAAATTGAATATGGAAGGAATTGAAATTGAAGCCATACCCGCCTATAACATGGAACATAAAAGAAGTAACGGAGAGCCATATCATCCTAAGGGAGAGGGAAATGGTTATGTGTTTTCAATAGCTGACTTCAGGGTACTGGTGGCGGGTGATACTGAAAACATCCCCGAAATTAAGGCATTGAAAGGAATAAATGTCGCATTTCTTCCGATGAATGTTCCTTATACCATGACACCTGAAATGGTGTTCGATGCTGCAAAATCATTTAAACCTGAAATTCTTTATCCTTATCACTATGGAAATACGGATATCGATATCCTGAAAGAATTGATGCTGGAAATTCCCGGGGTACAACTTAGAATCAGGGCGTTTTAAACAATTTTCCGGGTCTGCCTGAGAATGGCAAGGGAATTTAAAATAAACAAACATAAAAACAGCCCAATTCCACCCAGCCATATCAAAGAATGATAATGCGTGGCAGCTTCAAGTTCAAGTCTGTCCAGATAATGATTGAAAATATGCTTCAGTCCAATTAATGCTGCCCCTGATACAAGGGCAAGAAAAATGATGATCCCGCCAAAATACAAGATAAAAGGCTTACTTATTTCCAGACTGTGGTAACCTATCCATTTTAATTTTCTGATCTTGTCGGCTGATTTGGCCAGGATCAACTGGAAGCTCAGTATAAATACCAAAAAGGCCAGGATGATAATTAATATCCCCAGGGTACCCAGAAAACTTATTACAAATTTCAGGATCACATTTAACCGGCTGCTTTTTAATTTCTCCCTGATAGTTTCGTAGCCATGATTATCCAGAAATTGCACAATGGAGGGATTGGTAGGATCCTTACTCACCACCACCAGCCTTGCTATTTTGTCTGCTTTCTGATCTCCGAATTTATTATTTGCCTCCACCAGGAAATCCCATGGCACCAGGATGGAATTGATCCGGTTGGAAAACCCGATAATTTTCCCCCGGTAACTTTCCTTTTTCCCATTCCCGCGGATATTTACCGTGAAATTTACAAGACCAATGGTATTGGGTGAAATTTGCGGCAATCCCTGGCTTGGTGCAAAACCGAAATTATAAAGATTTAAATAATCCTGCGGAAGAATAATAGGAATGGTCCTTTGTCCTTTTGACCAGCTCCATCTGTCATCCTTAACATCCAGGAATTCATCCGGGACTGCTTCAAAAAACAGATCCGTATAAAAGTCAGGAAAGCGGTCGCTATCGGCAAAGGCACTTAATACAAAACGATTGCTGATAAAACCTTCTACCTTATCGGCCCAGGGCTGTTGCCTGATTTCAGCTATATCATCTTCTGAAAAGCTGGCTTCTTTCAGGTTAAATGTTTCCAGTATAGAAACCTTTTTATTTATAACCAGGAACTCCGGATCTATCAAATCCCGGTTCTTTCTGATAATATGATCCATTTCAATCCAGAACTGAGATATACCCAGAAGCAATATCATTCCAATTAAGGTGCCTAATCCTGCCCCAATTAATTGAAGCCTGTGCTGATCTTTTCTGATTAATCCGGATATCATAATTTTAAAAACTGATGAAAGGAAATATTTTCAAGCACATCCAGGCTGGTCATAAGCAGTCCGGCATTTTGTTTTTCCAGTTCCGACTTAATCAATGAGAAAACAATGGCACTGCTTTCTTTATCCAGATGAGAAAATATCTCATCCGCTAAAAGAATATCCATTTTTTGACACAGAGCCCGGATGATGGCTACTCTTTGCTTTTGTCCAAAAGAGAGAATACCCACTTTTCTAGAAAGATAGGGTAGTATTCCTATCTGCTCAGCCATCAATCTGATTTCTTCTTCCGATTTAAAACCGCTAATCCGGTTCTTGATCTTTATATTTTCAAGGGCCGAAAGCTCATCAAATAATTCTAAACCCTGAAATATATAACTCAGGTGGTTTTTTCGGTAAACCGACCAGGTTTTTTCAGAAAATTCCGAGCTATCTTTTCCATCGATCAGAATTTGACCCCGGTAATCTTTTCGGATTCCGTAAATAGAGGATAAAAGGCTGGTTTTTCCCTTTCCGGAACCGGCAACGATGGAAACGAATTTTCCTTTTGAGAAAATTACCGGGTCGGATTCCCAGATTTCACTATTATCATGGGGAATCTCCACGAGAGGTTCCGGAATTAGCTTTTTAAGTTCAATTTTCATTGAGCAGATTAAAACTAATCGAGTTGACTTAGCAAGGTGTAAAGGAAATTTTGCTCCTTGTTTTTTATATCAACCCTGAATTCCCATTCTTCCAGATTTGCTGAAAAGCTTAAGGACTCTAAACCCTTACTGATTTTATCCATTTCAAGTGGAATGTCACGGGGAAATTTTTCATCCAGCATTTGTTTCATTTCTTCAGTATAGGAATCTCTGTTCAGGTTCAGGAAAAAACAAACAGGATTTGAGCTTAATTTATTTCCAAATTCTGATAGTGTGACATTTTCTTTTAGTTTTCCTTCAGAAGCAATTTCACGGATAATTTCTTCATTATTACTAACAACCAGATCTTTTCCTGTGATCACCATAAATGCAGGAATACCATTTGCGACCTGGTAATATCCCTCTTTTTCCGTAAACTCAGCTTCTTCTTTTGCCTTATCAAAAAAATCTTCGAAATTCTTTGTATTTTTTATCCTGGAAGCAAAGACTGCTGTAGGAAGTCCATCCACAGAAATATTCTCAGATTCAATGTCCTCAGTTTTAATGGCATTAAAACTAAATGCAGCTTCACCACTGAAAATATTCAAAAGTTCATCTTTCTCAATTCCCATTTTTTGAGTCATTTCCTCCATGCTTCTTTCAAAATCATTATTTACAAATTTCAAAAGATCAAATATCCGCTCCGAATCAATGTTTGTATTTCCCACAAACAACAGGTTTTCAGACGGGATGTAATGAAGGACCTCCTTTATGGCTTTTTCGTCCATAAAGTTATATTTATCAATTGTTTCCTGCCAGCTGGCATTGAACCGAAGATTCGTATTCATCGTCATAAAACCATCCTGGAAATCAGCAAAAATATGTCCGTAGTTATTTTTTATTCCTCCGAAAATATCCATTCCTTCACCCAAATCGCTTATTCCTTTCAGATTATTGGATGATATCCAGGCATTCATATCTTTTTGCTTACCAAGAAAATTACTGAAATCTTTATCTGTAATTAAGGCTTCATTTTTATCAAGATTTATAATTGATTCCGCTACAACACTTAAATCCGTTCCGGACCATTCGTCCATTTCTTTTATAAGAAATAAAAACGAGCTGTTGTAAACGATTAGCGTATTATGCAAATTCCGGGATTCATAATTGCTAATGTTTGATTTTGACATTTCTTCTCCGGATTCTTTTTCTATTTCATCCAGGAGTAGTTCAAAATTAGTTTTTGATGCCAGGGGCATCACAAAACAAGCATATTCTGTATCCTCGTATAGAAGAAAAAAGGCACTGTAGGCATCCATTTCAATTCCGGAGGACTCCGGATTTTCAATCAGTTTTTTACTTAATTCATGTTTGGAGGCCT
>CBDUPM010000349.1:0-3788 GCA_965369105.1 uncultured Bacteroidales bacterium
AAGACTGGCAGGAAAAAGACTGGAGAGAAAAAATAAAACCGGATTAATAAAACAAAGGGAGCAGTTATGAATCATTCAAATCACAGAACAACTTTACTGGTTATTAGTACCGGCTTCCTGCTTATCTACCTCTTATTTTTATGGAGAGCTGATAAAAACCTTATGTGGATGGTATATACCGCTGCAGGAGTGAGCGTTGCAGGATTGATTTCAAAGAAACTGGCTTTTTATATCCATAGTTTCTGGTTCTGGATTGCAGATAAAATGGGTTTTGTAATGTCAAAGTTGATTTTGGGAGTTATATTTATAGTATTCCTTCTACCCATCGGAGCCCTCTCAAAATTGTTCAGAAAAGATTTTATGTTTCTGAAAAAACAGCAAGAGTCCTACTTTAAAATCAGAAAACACCTTTTCTCATCTTCGGATTTACAGGATCCGTGGTAATCTTTGTATGAAAAAAACAGGTTGACTCCGGGCAATTATCTACCCATTCATAGTTTAATCGAAATCTATCATTGCTTTCATTACCCCGTCTTTATATTCGCTCACAAGATCAAAAGCCGCTTTTGTATCCCTGAAATTAAACCGGTGAGTCGGCATCAGACCTACATCAATTATACCTTTTTCCATCATTTCCAGGGAAGGCTCAACGCAGTTTACCTGACGCCTGACATTCGTTATGGTAATCTCCTTACGTCTCATCTTATCTACCGGAAATGACCAGGTGTCAAATTCAGGGATACCAATTATCATTAACTTTCCTCCAGGTTTTAGCAAATCCATAGCATTTTCAATTGCCTCCTGCTGACCACAACATTCAAAAACAACGTCAAGCATATTAGGTTCCTGTTTTATAACTTCCGAAACGACATCCTCCCGGTCAGGATTCCCAGCCCAATGAGCACCGGCTTTTCTGGCAAGTTCCAATCTCTCATTTATTTTATCTGTAACAAAAACCCTTGCAGCCCCCTGGGCAATAGCCGGGAGAAGTACACTCATTCCAATGGGCCCAAAACCCAGGATTCCTACACTGGTATTTTTTATTTCTATCGACTTTTTAATGGCATATACACCGATTGCCAGAGGTTCAGAAATAGCAGCCTGATCAAAAGAAAGCTTGTCGGAAATGGGAATACAGGAAGTCTCAGGCATTACAATAAATTCACTCAGACATCCATCGGCCTGACCCGGACAGCCCAGGAATTTTAATTTTCTGCAGGTATGATGCCGCCCTGAAAGGCATTGATCGCATTCAAAACAGGGCATTGCAGGTTCAATAGCAATCCGGTCGCCCGGTTTTACCATGCTTACCCCGGAACCTGTTTCAACTACCTGCCCGGCACCTTCATGTCCTACCGGAAAAGGATAGCGCACTACCTGGTCTCCAATCTTCCCTTTTGTGTAATAGTGAACATCAGAACCACAAACACCCAGGGTTTTCATTTGAATCAATACGTCTTTATCATTGCGAATCACCGGTGCAGGTATTTCGTGCATTTCCATTTTACGAATTCCTGTAAGCATCATTGATTTCATGTTTCCGGATATTTAAGTTTGACGGATATTTTCCAAAGATAATACAAAGCATGATTCTTTTTTTGAACCTTTCTTAATATAATCCTTAAATTTGTCCGTCCGTTTGGATCATAATAATTCTTTAAAAAGAGAAACCAAAAATAATTCTTAATTATGAATGTACTGGAACAGTTAAAAAAATTTACCCAGGTAGTAGCTGATACAGGAGACTTTGAAAGTATAAAGCAATTTAAACCTGTTGACGCAACTACAAACCCTTCCCTGATATTTTCAGCAGCCCAAAAACCACAATATAAAGGACTGATTCAGGATGCTGTAAATTACGGAAAAGATAAAGGGACAAATGCCGAAGAGAAAATTAATGAGATAGTGGATAAACTCAGCGTTAATTTTGGATTGGAAATTCTCAAAATAGTTCCCCGCAGAGTTTCAACGGAAGTGGATGCCAGACTCTCGTTTGACAAGGAAGCTTCTTTATCGAAAGCCAGAAAACTAATTTCTTTGTATGAATCGAACGGGATAGGCCGGGAAAAGATATTGATAAAGCTGGCCAGTACCTGGGAAGGAATTAAAGCGGCAGAAGAACTTGAAAAAGAAGGTATACACTGTAATCTGACACTTCTTTTCAGCAGGGCTCAGGCTATCGCATGCGCAGAAGCAAAAGTTCAGCTAATTTCACCTTTCGTCGGAAGAATTTATGACTGGTATAAAAAGGAAAGGGGAGTGGATTATATTCCGGGGAATGAAGATCCGGGAGTATTGTCGGTCAGGTATATTTATAATTATTATAAAAAGTTTGGTTATAAAACAGAGGTAATGGGAGCCAGCTTCAGGAATACGGAAGAAATAACCGAATTGGCCGGATGTGACCTTTTAACTATTTCTCCTGCATTACTTTCGGAACTTGAAAATATGACCAATCCCCTGGAACGGAAATTAGATCCTGAGGCTGCCATGCACTCAGAGATTACTAAAATACACCTGGAGGAGAAAGATTTCAGGTGGTATCATAATGAGGATCCGATGGCTGTAGAAAAACTGGCAGAGGGTATCAGAAAATTTAACATTGACATGAATAAATTGCGCGAACTAGTTGCAGCAATGATTTAATAAAAATATGAATCAGGAAATAAAAGAGCTATTAAACAGGGAAGCAGCGGCCATAAATAATATACCCATTAACGGGGAATTTGAAAAAGCTGTGAATATCATATATGAAGCGGTCCACCAAAAGGGTGGAAGGGTAATAGCCAGTGGGATGGGAAAAGCCGGCCAGATTGCTGATAATATTTCCACTACTCTAAGTTCAACCGGGACGCCTTCAACTTTCCTGCATCCCTCAGAAGCACAACATGGTGATCTTGGATTGATCAAGGAAAATGATGTTTTACTTGTTCTTTCAAATTCAGGTCGGACCCGTGAAATTCTGGAACTGGTTGATCTGACCTATAACCTCCATGAAAGTGTTCCCGTAATTCTTATTACCGGTAATAAGGATTCAGAATTACCGGAATTATGTGATGCCGTTATTTATACCGGAAACCCGGAAGAGGTCTGTCCCCTGGGATTGACTCCCACTACTTCAACCACCACTATGACCGTTATTGGTGATGTAATGGTAGTTTTACTGATGAAAAAGATCAATTTTACCGCGGCAGATTATGCAAAAAGACATCACGGGGGTTACTTAGGCGATAAATCCAGAAAAAAAGCCAAATCTGATGCGAATACTAAGGAATGACACAGCAGGGTTAGTTATTGATATTCAGGATAGACTTTATCCTCATATATATAATAATGAACAAATTGCTGCCAATACGGCAAAACTCATATCAGGATTGAAGATTCTTGAAATCCCTTTAATGGTTAGCGAACAATATACCAAAGGTCTTGGATTCACCATTCCTGTTATTAAATCGGCCCTGGGAGATATTGATTTCATGGAGAAAAAAAGCTTTTCCTGTTGCGATGATCCCGGGATTATGGATTTAGTTCAAAAAACAGCAAAGAAAAATATTATAATTGCAGGGATAGAGGCGCACGTTTGTGTATTGCAAACCTGCATCGATTTATTGGAAAAGGGTTTTCAGGCTGTAATCATTGAAGATTGTACTTCTTCCAGGAGTGAATCTGATAAAAACATTGCTCTCAAAAGAATGGAGAGGGAAGGAGCGATTATTTCCAGCTATGAATCCATTCTTTTTGAACTCACACGGTACAGTGGATCAGATAGATTTAAAGCAATTTCACAA
>CBDUPM010000350.1:0-3773 GCA_965369105.1 uncultured Bacteroidales bacterium
CAATGGGGAAAATATTTATCCAGAAGAAATAGAATCCTTAATTAATGGCATCGAAGCAGTTGAAGAATCACTTGTGATTGAAAACCAGGGGAAAATAATTGCCATGGTCAATATCGACCTTCACGAACTCGAAAATAAAATTATCAGACTGAATGAAAAAGTTTTTGAATTAACTCATGAAACCATGGATGAAATAATGGTGGAAATTCAGAAATTTGTAAATGAAAGGGTGAATAAATTTTCCAGGATTCAAAAAGTGGTTTTCCAGCCTCTTCCATTTGAGAAAACACCAACAAGGAAAATTAAACGTTACCTCTACGGTGGGTAACCCAGGCTAAATGATAAATAAGAATCATATCCTTAACATGCATGTGCATCGGTAATTGCTGTTAAGCTTGTTAATTCTTTTTACTCTCCCGGCACATAGGCAATCATTTGACCCATTGAAGGGAAGATATACTAATATCTTGAAGAACAGTATTTTAAATTCACCATGGTGAGTCTGGATTTTATGACAGAAGTATAGCCGGTACCCGGGTTTGATACCATTCACGATCAAATAATCCAAACATATACCTTAGCTGTTGATGCATCTGGGTCGGGGGATGGAAAATATTTTGGCAGTTCACCCTGTGATGCCTTTGATTATAACCATCCAGTTGAAATTGGAATTAAGGATAGTGTCAGGCTTTCTTTGATTTAAGAATTTTTTCAAGGGAATACATCTCATCTCTTAAACGGGCAGCTTCAATGAAATCAAGCTGAGAAGCCGCTTTTTCCATTTGTTTTTTGGTTTTATCAATGGCTTTTTTCAATCCGTTTTCATCCATATACTGAATAACCGGATCGGCAGCTACATCAGGTTTGGAAAGATCTGAATAATAAGTGGTATCTGATTCTTCTTTTTTAAGGGCCCCCAGCAAATTCATTCTTGCTTTTACGATTTGCTTGGGTGTTATTTTATGATCGTCGTTATACTTTAACTGTTTTGTCCTTCTTCTATCGGTTTCATCCATGGTTCTTTGCATACTGTTGGTTATTTTATCTGCATACATGATTACTTTACCATTGAGATTCCTTGCAGCTCTTCCGGCTGTCTGGGTTAATGATTTTTCCGATCGTAAAAATCCTTCTTTATCTGCATCCAGGATAGCAACCAGTCCCACCTCCGGCAGATCAAGTCCCTCCCTTAATAAATTCACTCCCACCAGTACATCATACGTCCCTTTTCGAAGCCCGTCCATTATTTCAACTCTTTCCAGGGTATCCACATCAGAATGAATATAGGAAGTTTTAATATTCATTTTTATAAGGTAATTACTTAGCTCCTCTGCCATTCTTTTGGTCAGAGTAGTAACCAGCACTCTTTCATTTACCTTAATCCTGTTTTGAATTTCCCCGATTAAATGATCTATTTGATTTAAACTGGGCCTGATTTCAATTTCAGGATCAAGAAGTCCGGTAGGTCTTATTAACTGCTCCGCAATTACGCCGCCCGATTTCTCAAGTTCATAATCTGAAGGTGTTGCAGAAACATAAATCATCTGACCGGTAATTTTTTCAAACTCTTCAAATTTTAATGGGCGGTTATCAATGGCAGCCGGAAGCCGGAAACCATATTCCACCAGGTTTTGTTTTCTTGAGTGGTCTCCACCATGCATGGCCCTGATCTGTGGAAGGGTAACATGACTTTCATCGATAATGGTTACAAAATCTTCCGGGAAGTAATCCAGGAGGCAGAATGGCCTTGTACCGGGTTTACGACCGTCAAAATACCTGGAATAATTCTCAATTCCGGGACAATAGCCCAATTCCCTGATCATTTCAAGATCATAGTTCACCCTCTCATCTATCCTTTTTGCTTCATAAGGTTTACCGATTTCTTTAAAAAAATCAATCTGTTTTACCAGGTCATCCTGAATTTCTTCAATGGCCTGTTTCATCCTTTTTTTTGAGGTAATAAAAATATTGGCAGGGAAGATGATAAATTCTGTGTGTTCCTGCAGGGTAGTGCCATTAACAGGGTCAAAACTTTGTATTTTTTCAATTTCATCCCCAAAGAAGATAATCCGAACAGCTTCATCGGCATAAGCCAGAAATATATCAACGGTATCTCCCCTTACTCTGAAATTACCCTGCTTGAATTCAATTTCATTTCTGCTATACATGGCATCTACGAGTTTCCTTAAAAATACATTCCGGCTAATATGCATTCCGGTATTTAAGGCGATGGTTCCGGAATGAAAATCGTCGGGATTGCCAATTCCGTACAAACAGGAAACAGAAGATACCACAATCACATCCTTTCTTCCCGAAAGAAGTGCGGAAGTAGTACTCAGTCTTAGTTTCTCTATTTCAGCATTAATGGAAAGATCCTTTTCAATATAAGTATCGGTTACCGGAAGATAAGCCTCCGGCTGATAGTAATCATAGTATGAAACAAAATACTCCACCTTGTTTTGGGGAAAGAATTGTTTGAACTCACCATAAAGTTGGGCTGCCAGTGTTTTGTTATGACTTAACACCAATGCAGGACGGTTAACTTCCTGCAATACATTTGCTATACTAAAAGTCTTACCCGAACCGGTAACACCTAATAAAGTCTGATGCAAAACACCGTCATTTAATCCTTCCACCAACTGAGTGATTGCCTCCGGCTGGTCTCCCGTGGGTTTATATTCAGCGCTGATTTTAAATTCCATAAATTCACATACACAATTAGATAGGGCTGATTGGTGCCCGTTTATGATTACTTTATTTTTAAAACAACATAAACAGGTAAATGATCACTTATCCCACCATAATAATTAGGACCTCCGTAACTTCTGTTTGGAACTTTTACTCCATCCTGGTTCTCATATAGCATAAATTCCTCTTTCAGAATTTTACCATCCTCATAATCGCAACTGTACTTGTCCGCTTTATTAATAAGATTATGAGAAACAATTACCTGGTCAAGCATATTCCAGTTTCCCCTGTAATTGTATGAGCCACTTAACCCAAGATTGTGTTGATCGTAATATAAATTATACAGATCCCCCAGATCAAGATTTTTCCTTTTGTTACTTGCCTGTAAAATATGCATCAGGGATTTATTGGTGGGCTCATCATTGAAATCTCCGATGATACAGATCCTGGGATTATTTTCCCGGGCCATAAGGATATCAATTTTTCTTCTCAGGGCAACGGCGCAATACATTCTTTTAGGCTCGGATTCTTTCATTCCTCCCCAGCGGGAACTCCAGTGATTTACAAAAATATGAATATTCTCCCCGTCACTTAACCTTCCGGATACATGAAGAATATCCCGGGTGGTAAGGCTTGAATCAAAAGGGAAATCAACTTTGATAAAATCATAATTGATGGATTTGAATTCATCCTTCCGGTATAAAAGGGCAACATCAATTCCACGTCTGTCAGGACTTTCCTGGTGGACTATTCCATAACTTTCTTTTTTAAATACTTTATTTTCAAGCAGGTCCTCTAGAACCTTTTTATTTTCGACTTCTGCCAGCCCGATTATTTCTGGAAGCTCATTCTGGTTGCATGAGCTTATAACCCGGGAAAGATCATCCAGTTTTTTCAAATATTTCTGAGTATTCCATTTTTTTTCACTTTCCGGTGTAAATTCTTCATCCTGATAATCAGGGTGATCGATCGTATCGAAAAGGTTTTCTACATTATAAAACAGTATGGTAAATTCGTTTTTCTCCTTTTTCTGGGCATAAATGCTGAAACTAAGAAGTATCCATCCAAGGCTAAGAATTAATATT
>CBDUPM010000351.1:0-3772 GCA_965369105.1 uncultured Bacteroidales bacterium
TCCGATTTACTATAGTGATGTGGTAAACAGGTTTGCGGAAGACAGGATTTCATCCAAAATTATTTTTGATGTCCGGAATATTGAATACAAATTCAGCAACGGGAATATCGGTTTACATGACGTAAGTTTTACAGAATATTCCGGGAGTCTTGTAGGAATTATGGGAGCAAGTGGTGCCGGGAAATCCACCCTTTTAAATGTCCTGAACGGATCTTCCAGGCCTACATCGGGTAATGTAAGTATTAACGGGGTGTGCATTCATACAGAAGCAGATGAAATAGAAGGAATTATCGGCCATGTTTCCCAGGACGATCTTCTCATTGAAGAGTTGAGTGTGTTTCAGAATCTTTACTATAATGCTAAGTTATGTTTCGATAACTATTCAGAAGAAAAATTAAATGAAGCAGTAAACCGGGTTCTGAAGGATCTGGGGCTTTACGAAATAAGAGAAATTCCCGTAGGTTCCCCCCTGAATAAAAAAATCAGTGGAGGTCAAAGAAAAAGATTGAATATTGCCCTCGAATTAATCAGGGAACCTGCTGTCCTGTTCCTGGATGAACCAACATCAGGATTATCAAGCAGGGATTCAGAAAACATACTGGATCTGCTCAAAGAATTATCCCTGAAGGGAAAACTGGTATTTGTGGTGATCCATCAGCCTTCGTCCGACATCTTCAAAATGTTTGATAAGCTGCTTATCCTCGACACCGGGGGTTACCTGATTTATAATGGAAATCCTGTTGATTCCATTATGTATTTCAAAGAGATCGGAGGTTGGGTAAACTGGAAAGAAAGTGAATGTCATTCCTGCGGAAATGTCAATCCTGAGCAAATTTTTAATATTGTGGAAGCTTCCATAATTGATGAGCATGGAAAACCAACAGGCATCAGAAAAAAAGTACCCACCGAATGGCGTGAGAAATTTATTGAGAATGATAAGCCTAAAAAAGCTGATGAAAAGATAACTGCCGGTAAGGATGATCTGCCCGAAATCCTGTTTAAAATTCCCGGAAAAATAAAACAATTCTGGATTTTTGCGAAAAGAGATATCCTGAAAAAGCTAAGTGACACTCAATACCTGGCCATAAACTTTCTTGAAGCACCTATTCTTGCCTTCCTGCTGGCCTATATTATAAAATACTTTAATGTGGATGTCGGCAATAAATTTGGGTATACACTTTTAGGAAATTCTAATTTACCGGTATATATTTTTATGTCGGTAATTGTGGGAATCTTTATGGGATTAACCGTTAGCGCGGAGGAAATTATAAAGGATAAAAAGATATTGAAAAGAGAAGCTTTTCTCAACCTTAGCTGGTCCAGTTACCTGGTTTCCAAGGTATTTGTTCAATTTATATTATCGGCAATCCAGGCTGCAACTTTTGTTTTGATTGGGAATACCATCATGGAAATAAAAGGGATGTATTTCATTTACTGGTTGGTTCTCTTCAGTGCATGGACCTTCTCCAATATGTTGGGATTATTGATATCTGACAGCTTCAAAACAGTTGTCACTATTTATATTTTAATCCCTTTCCTGGTTATTCCGCAGATTATTCTTTCCGGAATTATAGTGAAGTATGAAAAATTAAATCCTAAGATCTCCAATCCAAAATCCATACCCTGGTATGGAGAAATAATTACTGCCCGTTGGGCGTATGAAGCTCTGGCAACATATCAGTTTAAGGAAAATGATTATCAAAAGAGATACTATAATAAGGAAAAGCTCCTGAGAAATGCCAGTTTTAAAGAAAACTTTTTAATGAATGAGCTCATAAATAAAACCCGGTTCAATATAAAGAACCTGGGGGATGAGGAATTCAAAGAGCAGATTGATTATAATACTGAATTATTGAAAAATGAAATCATTAAAGAACATCAATACCGAAAGCGCCTTGCAGTTGAAGAAAAGGGAATTCCGGTAAACGGTTTAGAGGTCGTTGATTTGTTAAACCCTGAAACCATCAATAATACCATATTAAATCAGACCCTTGATTATCTTCTTTCTATCCAAAAGCTTTACAACCGGATCTACAAGCATGTATATGAAAGTCTGAAGGAGCAAAGAAGAAATGAGGATCCTGCTTTTATAGAACAGCTTGAAAGAAGTGAGCATAACGAGACCCTGGAAGAGTTTGTCACAAATAAAAACGAATTTCAAAGAATTGTGGAATATAAGGGAGAATTGATACAAAAAAAGGATCCTATTTACCTGGACCCCCAGGGTACATTCATCAAAGCCCATTTCTACGCTCCACGTAAACAGGTGTTTGGAACGTACTTCCCAACCCTTTGGGTAAACGTTTTAGTAATCTGGATTAGTACATTGCTAATATATATTGCCTTGTATTTCAGGTTATTAAAAAAGTTATTGGATTCTTTTGAAAACCTGAAGTTTAAGAAATCCAAATAGCCAGTTTAATGAAGTTTAATTAGTCAGGGCATTTTTTATTCAGGTGTTTATTCCGGTGGGAATGATAATTAAGTGTCTCGAGTAAATGTGGGTTATAAAAGTGCTGTTTTGATGTTACGGGATTATATTGAGTGGGGGGTGACTTGTTTTCGGGATGTGCTATTAAATCCCTCCGGGATTTTTTTTAATATCGTCTGATATGCCCTGCACTTGCGTACAGGGCTATTATTATTGTTTCCCTCCGGGAAAATGCTGAAGAATTTAATTCCCTACGGATTTTTTCTAATGTTATGAAGGGAAACTACCGTGCATTTTAAATCCCTACGGATTTTTTCTAATGATTAACAGAGAAACGATGGTGCATTTCAATGCATAAAGTATTATTTCCATCGATGGCTCCGAAAATTATTTCAGCCTGAATTTCAATCAATGATAATCTCTCAAACCGGATGAATTGCTGGAATGATCAGAAGGAATGGGTTGATTCCTTTGAAGTGCTTTGCCTGGCACAGAACAAGCCATTGCTAAAATATCATTGAAAATGATTCAGAAAAATGATGTGGGAAATGGACAAAAAGCTAAAAAAAAACCCCGCCGGAAAGCAGGGTTTATATTTAAATTAGAAATACTTATTCCACAATTTCTATCATTTTAAAAGGTACCCTGATAATTGATTCATAATCTTCACCCGCTTCCAGCATATCCTCATCATCTTCTTCATAATACCAGTTTATGGTAACTTCTGATTTACCTTTATTAATGGCTTCCAGTTTCTTAAAAACATCCAGAATACATTTTGAGGAGCTGGTATTAAAATATTCAAGTTGAACATTAACCTGAGTAGTTTCCTTAGCCCCTGCTGCATATTCATCCAGCCAATCCACAATTGGTTTATAAAATTCTATGGAATTTTCAGGAATTGACCTTCCTTTTATTTCCATCACGCCGGTAGCTGCGTCAAATTTTACCGTGGGAGTTTTGGCTGTTCCTTCAATTGAAATGGGTTCCATACTGTAAATTTATTATTTTGTTGTTTCTTTTTTTATGAAATAGTAACATCCAGATTAAAAAAATAGTACTCTGATGTGAGACTTTCAAATTTGTAATCAAGTTTATTACCTGTTTTTCTTGCTATATCAACAAGACCCAGTCCACCTCCACCTTTAGCACTTAGCTTTTGGTGATTCAGGATGAACTTGTACATATCTTTTAATTCATCTTTAGAAAGAGAATTTATCTTATCAATTTTATCCTTCAAAAACTTTATTTTTCCTGAGGTAACGAAATTACCGGTAGTAATTTTATAAACGTTTGATTCAACCCTGGCAACAACTAAAACACCAAATTTTGGTTCCAGAT
>CBDUPM010000352.1:0-3767 GCA_965369105.1 uncultured Bacteroidales bacterium
ATTGCTTATACAGTTATTTATTACCAGAAAAATAGTCGGGACTTACGGAGTCGGGATATCCTTATTTTTTCTGCCTGCAGGTATTTTGATCGGGGCCCTGGGTGTACTGGTAATTCCCGGGCTTGCTACGGCAGTGCTCATAAAGGCCTGTGACGGGAGCCTGAAGCAATCTGTTAATAAATCAGCCATAGAGCTCCTTGCCCTGCCCATTCCTGCTGAAACTAAAAACCAGGCAAAAACTTTTATTGATGTATTTGTTGACAGCTTTGCTACCGGTCTGAGCGGGATATTGCTTATTACTCTTATTAGTGGATTTAATATCCCGGTTCGTTATATAAGCATTTCTACAATTCTGCTTTTACTCCTGTGGATATACCTTGTCAGAAATGTAAGAAAAGAATACATTAACCTTTTTAAAAAGAAGCTGAAAATGGCTTCCCGGAACGAACAAAACCAGGTTGTTGCCATTGATATTGAAAATGAATCCGTGTATGGAGGAATACTGAATGTTCTTGAAAACGGTACTTCGGAACAAATCCAGTTTGTTCTGGATCAGACCGACGGGATTCAGCATGAAAAAGTATTTACCGGTTTAGTATCCCTGCTGGAAAATAAACCACCAGAAATAACAGCCAAAGCTATTCATCAACTATCAGATTATAAATCATCTGATCTGACAGATAAAATATCCGGTTTTGTTAAGAATCCTGACATGGAGGTGAAAATTGCTGCTATTGAATATATTACAGACATTTCCAGGGAAAGGAACCATACTTTATTCCAGTCCCTCCTCACAAGTGAAGATTATAAGGAACAAATTGCAGCATTAACCGCTCTTTCAGCTGATCTGAAAGATAATCCGGATCTGAAAAAAATCTATTCATTCAGTAATTTAATTCAGGATCAAATCAATCAGCTTCCCCTGATCAGTGATGAAAATGAACTCATTTTTAAAAAATCTTACCTTCTTAGAATCATAGCGGTGGGTATTGAGAAGGAGCAGTTTGGTTTTATAAAAGATTCGCTAAACGATAAGAATCCTGTTGTGCTAAAAGAGGCTATTCTGGCAGCAGGTTTAAGTCTTGACGTTCAGTTTTTACCCCAGCTATTGGAATTCCTGAAAAACGGACAATTCAAAAATCATGCTTCGGATGCCATTTCCAATTATGGATTCAAAGTAATAACCTACCTTAAGAATTATGTAAATAATAAAAACTGTGATATAAAAGTCTTAAGGGAATTTCCCGGTATCATTCAAAAAATCGGAACGCAATATGGAGTTGACTTTTTGATTGAGTTTTTGGGCAGGGAAGACATTAAAACAAGAGAGAATACAATTGAATCGCTTGTGTTTCTTAAATCAAAATATCCCTACTTATTAATTCAGAATAAATATATCACCTCCTATATTTTTGAAGAAGTAAAAATATACATGGATATTATTTCTGCATTATATGTACAACAGGAAAGAATCCGGTTGTCGGAGAAATCGAGGGATGAAGAAATAACCCTTGCGCGAAAAAACTTAATTCAACTTCTTGAAAAAAGACTCGACGAAAACCTGGAGCGCATTTTTAAATTGTTAGGATTAAAATATCCTCCGGACGAAATGGACACCGTTTTCAAGGAGTTAAAAAGTGATAAATCGGAAATGAGGGCAAATGCCATTGAATTGCTTGATAACCTTCTGGATGCCAACCTGAAAAAGGTGTTAATACCCATTATTGAGATTGCCAATGAAAATATTACCGAAGAAATTCTCAAAGAACTTAAGCTGAAAAAAATGAGCCAGGGAGAATGTTTTTCTGTATTGCTTGAAGGGATTGATCTTAAACTTAAATCAGAAGTTTTGCAATTGCTGGCCCTTTTAAAGGATAAGAAATATCTTTCTATTGCTGAAAAATACAGTCATCATCCATCAGAGCAAATCAGTAAGCTTGCCCAAATAGCAGTTCATTCCATTAATTCACCCGGACGCTGACCTCTTGTTTCTTTGGTTTACTCCTGATCCGATTTATATTTATTCTCACCTTTTCCGAACAATTCTGTCGATTTTAGATGCAAGGGCATTATGGTCCACAGCCGAGTTTTTCTTCAAAACATTTGACATCAGTGCCACATAGTAAATTGATCCGTCGGTTTGCTCCACAATGATTACTGAATTCATGTAATTACTGACATTCCCCATATACTTTTTGCACTCATAGCCTTCTTCCTCTTTACACTGATAAAGGCTTCCTGACTTAAAATAAACTGCTGCACTGTTCAGTGCCGGTGATGAAGCATACCTGATTCTGGTTGCTGTGCTGTACATCCATTTTTCCCCTTTCAATGGCTACCAGGTATTTCATGAAACCCAGGGGGCTTCCGAGGCTTCCCCCCGAACCCGGAATGATCTTCTTTGCTTCCCGGGTAAACATGCTTCCCACCCTTAATTCTTCAGCTTTAATTCCGGCATCCCTCAGAGGTGAATTGACCACCTCAACCGAAAGCTTCATCAGCTCTGCCTTGGGAGTTTTTGCAAAGTACTCATTGGCTTTTTCCTCTGTCAAACCCGGGTAATCCTTTTTGAAAACATGCATAAGAATAACCTCTCTCCACACCACACTTGCTGCGCCGTTATTACTTGCTGAAATCATATGGTCGGCCCATTCATACAGATTAAAAACATCACTTTCCACCACTACCCTCTTTTTAAGCTGTTTGGTCTCCACATTGAACACCGGAACCGTATGTTCATCGTAATTTACCCATTTTCCGCCCCTTACCTGTTTGGTCCTGAGTAATTCCTGCCTTTTTTCAAAGGAATAAGGATAGATGTTTCTCAATTCATTAAACAGGGCCGCTGCAACTATAAGTTTGGCAACACTTCCGGGCTGGTATCCATGCTTTTCTTTCCGTTTTGCATACCTTACCGGGTATCCTGGCGTAATATCCAGTACCGCAATGGAATAGCTTTCATCCAAAACAGGGAATACGGCATCGATGGATTTTTGAAGAGTGGGATGAACTTCCGGTAATTCTGCCAGACTGTCCCTCCTGGCATTAAGCAGGTTTAATTTGATATCATTCATGCCAAGAAAAGCCCCGTCTCTTGGGAGAGTTCCCTGGATCTCACCATTTCTCACCATTTCCAGGTAAAGCAGACGTTTTATACCTGTGGTCTCGTATCCGTCAATCGGATAAGCAAATAGCTGAAAACTCAGCAGAAAAAACATTCCTGAAAATATAATTCTTTTTATCATTTTGTTTGGCTGTTAAGGTTTATGCTCCGGTTCTTATTATAGACCGGGTTTAAGGATTCGAGGTATAACTGACTTGCAGCATTTTTATTTTCCACAAAGGGTCTTACCTGGAAAAGCCATAATTTATGGTCTTTGAAACCCAGTTCCACATCAAATGGTCCGGGTGTTTCAATTCCGGGTGTTTCAGGCAGTATCTTCTTAAGTTTCCGGGAAACAGATCCTAGCTGGGCGATATCTTCAGGACTTAAAACGGGATTATTATATGTGGCAAAAAGTGTTTGTGTCCCTCCGGAAGCAGGAAGTTTTCTATAAGATGGTTCCCTTTGAGGTGATAAAAGAATGTTTTCCCCTTTTTGAGTCAGTAAATAGGTTTCAGCAGCCTGACCATCAACAGCTCCGCCAGCTCCCATGCTGAATGATACAGTCAGATCATCAGCTGAACCGCTGGAGAGCCCTTTGGTAACAAGCACCCCTGAGTAATCCACATCAACTGAAGGTATGATAAGAATAGAGGGAAATACA
>CBDUPM010000353.1:0-3764 GCA_965369105.1 uncultured Bacteroidales bacterium
GAACCATTACCAGGAGAGCCAGATAGAATATAAATTTATTTTGTGAATCCAGGTTAAGGGATAAAAAGTAAAAGCCAAGTATGGAAAGGATTGAAAGAATCAAAGCCAGTGCAATATAAAAATGTCGTTTTTGTAACAACCGTAGTGGCGATTCCGCCCAGCCTAAGAGTTTATTATAATCACTTTTTTTATTTTGAAAATGCATTCCCGATGCCTGAAAATCCTGTCGCCAATCCAGTTTTCCAGCTAATTCCTTGATGGCTTTTTGCCTGACAGGTATTTCGCTATCCGAAGCAGGTTCCGATAACCACTCTGACAGCAGGATTCTTCCCGACTCGTTTGTGGTTCTGTTAAGCAACTGAAAGAGGGAATGTTGTCCAAAGATATCTAAATCAGAGCTATAAGGGTGATTTTGATTAATAAATGATTGACCGGTATCCATATCCTCCAGATTACTTTCTCCTCTTGAAATTTCGGATTCATTTATAGTTTTCAGGAATACTGAATGCTTTATCAGAAAATCCGTTTTATTATAATGACCGATTGCCAGTCCGAAACTAAATACAGATATTGGGAAAACAACCAGGAGGGGAATCAGAAAACCGGAACTAAAAAGGTAAATAAGTGGGACAAGGGAAAGGATAAAAATAAATAATCTGAGAAATGAAAGGTATTTTAACTTCTTACTCAGCTGAAGTACTTTGTGGTCATATTTTTTAATATAATCTCTGTAGATTTTCATTATAACAGCTTATAAATCATCTTATTCGTTCTGATTCCTCATACTGAGCAAATGGATTAAAATTTCTTATACCGCGCTCATAGATAGAAATTAGCCTGAATTTTATTTACTCAATAAATATTTTTTGTCTGGATAAGTGATTCTGGTTATGAACAGAAATTATGTATAAACCTCCGGGGATATCCGAACGCGGGATTGAAAAACTTGATGTGTTAAATTGTTTTGAAATTATTAACTTCCCTGTCATGTCAAACAGCTGGGTTATATAATTGGCATTCTCAGTACAATTTACCAGGATTTCATGGTTGCCAGGGGAATACCTGGCTGTAAAAATATGATCGGCAGGTTTTTCGGGAAGGCTTGTATTAGGATTGGGATCGGTTATGGCCAATACCAGCTTACCATCTTGTATAGAAATATTTTCACTTACAAAATCAACCTCATTACAATAAAAGGTCCAATTTGCTTTTGCCCAACGTGATGAATTGAAACTATCAAAATCATCACTCCATTCATAGCTAAAATCCTTTGAAGTGGTGTCATAGCTGTAATATTCAATCCAATCAACATACTGATATTGGGGCAATGCCTCCTTATCAATGGAACCTACCCAACCCGGGGAACAGGAAATCCAGGAATTAAACCGGTAGCCCTGTGGTTCATTCAAATGATGGATCACATCTCCTGTTTCCCGTCTGTATTCTACATCATCGATAAACCAGGCCACGTAATCCGGAGTCCATTCTAATATATAAGTATGATAATCGTCGGCCAGGGAATACTCCAGATGAATTTCTTTAGTGTTGTGAACCAAATTTCCTCCCGCACCATCGGTTATTATATTTGTAGACATAATTTCGGCATTATTCTTTCCAAGTACCTCAATATCAAGTTCGGCCCAATAACCATCATACTGATCAGTACCCTGCCTGATAGTGAAAAAGGTGGACAACATACCACTTGCTTTTATCATTTTCATGTGCATAATAAATTTCCCGTACAAAACTTTGTCTTTCGAAAATACTTCAGCTCCCTTGTATGGTTTTTGAGCAAAAATCGATGCGAAAAGAAGCAGAAGTAAAAAGCCTGATACTGTTTTTTTCATAATGGGCTTGTTTTAATTATTTAAAAAAAATTTTCTTCTGCTCAGCAGGGTTTATAAGCGGATGACCCCTTTATAAACTGGATTAACATAAAACCAAAAATGCTGCCTGGATTTCCGGTGAAAATACCGCGCTGGATTATTAAGGTTTCAATTAGCTGCAAAAGAAATAAACTTAGTTATTTCTAAAAATAAGAATTATTATTCGTTTTGTCATCTAAAACAGCTCCCGTGTGTATTTATTTTCATATTTATTGGCTGCAGGTGTTTTTCCTGCCAAAGAATGAAACGGCCGGGAAAAGGCCGGAAAACCATGTTTGGAAAGAATTAAGGAGCTGATTAAAAGGGAATCCTCCAGGAGGCCATTAAAGAATGTCTCCGGTCACTGTTTTTCAATTCTCGTTTTATGGGGAGTTTTTCCCTTTAATCCTTTAAACAGAAGCCAGAAGCCCAGCGTTATTTCAAAGATAACCAAAGGCATATCGAAAAACCATAAGTTAACAGCTCTCTCAAAATCAGGGAAAATGATAAAAATGAAAGCACAGATCACGCACCATAAAGACGCAATCATTCCAAACACAGCCAATGCTTTTGGTATATATCCTGACCTTAACCACAGATAGCTGCAAACCAGGGAAGCTAATCCCCAGAAGGGCAGTCCCAAATAGTATGCATCCCAATTGCTGCTGAGATGCAGCCTTGCCAGAGTTTGTAATTGATCTGACCCAAATACAGGCAGGTAAGAAGCATCACCGAGAAGGCGTAGGGCACTAAAGGTGTTTAGGGCCATAAGTCCCCACATTAAGGCATATATAAGTCTGAAGAAGGCTGCAGCCAGAGCAAAATTCCTGTTAATTGGTTTGAGAATCACATACAGGGATGTGAACAATAGGGTCACCGTTACAAGGTAGATCAGATTACCGACGAGATTTATCCGGAACAATGTTTCATTAGCAATGATGTTCCGGGCAGTTTCTGCAGCATCATCGGGAACGATGAAGCGAAAGTTGACGCTGAAATTTGAAAAGATTACAATTGCGATCGCAAAAATAAAAGTGAATCCGGCGACTATTGCCGCTTTACGTTGCGAAGAATCAATGGACTTGATGGTCATTTCCATTCCGGTTGTTTTTACTCATTCATATCTTTTCTGGTACTCTACAATAGATATGACGATTCAGAACCCTGAATTGTTACTCTGAGTTCCGGAATTCAAAAAAGTGCGGGTCTTTTCCGGGAAAGGGTCAAATTAAATCAGGACAGGACAGCTTTAAGTTTTGCATTTGTGATTTCCAGATCGTAGCCATATTCCTGAAGCCATTTTTTCCCTTCCTGTTGAAAATACATCATCAACCCGGGTAATAGTTCTGAATAAATGCTTGCTAAATGTCTGATCTTTGGCAAAGAAGTAAATCCCCGGTCGGTAGTGGCAATTTCGAAAAATGAGTTGTCAAGTCGTTCAATAATTGTCTGCATATTATAAATGTCAGCCAATGTTTTAGCCAGTTTGAAATTTGCTTTGTCAATAATACCCGAATTCAGGAATGTTTGATAGGCTGTAGAACGAAGCATGGGTGTCTGCATTCCGTTCCACGATTTCAGATCATTGCCATATAGTTTTTCCCAGTCTGTGTTTTCCTGTTTTCTTAAGCTGTCAATTTCATGTATGAGTTTGCTGTAATTTTCAAATACCGATTCAATTCTTCTGTGATTATAATCCATTTCTGAAGCAATATGTTGCAAGGATATTTTGAGAGATTCGGCTTCATTTCGTGATTCCCGGTAATCGGTAAGCCAAAAAGCCAAAAAGACACTTGCAAAAATTAAAATGGCTTCAATTAAGTGGTCAGAAATTCTCCGGCTCATTTTTAATTTGAATGCTTTTTTATTTGTCATGAATATATTTTGTATTTCGTGCAG
>CBDUPM010000354.1:0-3753 GCA_965369105.1 uncultured Bacteroidales bacterium
CCATCAAACCTCGGCAACCGGCCCTTTGGTTGAACTGTATAAAAGAAAAACCAGTAATAAAATATTTCTTTCCCAAATTCAGAATAAGCTAATTCCCCTGACTAATTTCTGTATTGATAGCTTTTTAAAAAAGGATCTGCAAACTTTTTTTAATTCTCTTCAATCCCTTTCTACATTTCAATATGAATATTTTTCTGAAATGATCCCTGAGGACTATCAATCCATCTGGAAACAAGGATTGGAATCCGGGGATTACACGATGAAATTATGTGGATCGGGCGGGGGAGGTTATCTTTTGGTTTTTTCACCCAAAAAGATGCTTCCTGAACCAATCAGGGAAAATAATGTACTCATTAATGTCAGTTGAGCTTTTAAATTAGAAATTACACCTTAATTCGGAGGGGATTACCAAGGCTTAAAGTCCGGGCTATCAATTGATTCCCACTTCGCGTAATTTGTTTTTTGTTCATGTAATTCCCTCTTACACTCCCATCCATTCTTATCCAAAAACTCCTTTCACCACTCCACCGTCCACACTTATAGTTTGCCCTGAAATATAGGCAGAACTCCCTGAAAGAAGCCAGGTAGCCAGCGAAGCAAAATCATGGGTTTTACCCATTAGCCCGGCAGGGATATTTTGGATAATATTTTCTTTGGCCTCCTTTTCGGAGATCCCCTTCATTTCAGAAGCTTTTTTTAGTAAACGGTCAATTGCCTGTGTTTCATGATAACCCGGAGCCAGGATATTAAAGGTAATTCCGGAGGAAGCGAAATCTGCAGAAAGGGATTTTACAAACCCGACAACTGCCATTCTCAGTGAATTACTCAAAACCAGGTTCTCTATAGGTTGTTTTACTGAAACACTTTCAATGTAAAGAAATCTGCCATAATGATTATTTTTCATATAGGGAATGAGGTCTTTTGTCAATTGTACTTTCCACCGGATAAGCTGTTTGTAGGCAGAATCCCAGTCTTCAATCGGAACTTCCATGAAATTACCTGCCGGAGGACCTCCGGCATTTATGACAACACCAGAAAGCTTTGAATAATCAAAAGTTTTTTTGAGTTTTTCAAGAGTTTCGGGGGAGGTAAGGTCGCCGGTAAAAACTTCCAGCTGTCCTTTTTTCAGCGCCTGAAATTCCCTTAAAGCTTCTTCTTTTCTTGCAATAGCAATGACTTTTGCTCCTTCTTCCAATAAGGATTCTGCTATTGCTCTTCCAAAACCGCTGCTGGCGCCACCGATAAGGAATTGTTGGTTACTTAATTTGAGGTTCATGGATGGTTTTTATTTTGAAAGGGAACAAGAATTCCTTGTGAGTGGTTCAAAGATCAGTAAAAATTTAATGAAAATGATTATTTTTAATAAAAATGAGATGAGGAAATTTAATAACTATGATTAAACATTTAAAAGCCCGTGTCATTAAAGGTTATGGTGTAGCTTCCGGACAGAATGGTGATAAAAGGTTTCCGGGTGGAACTATTTTTATGCAGAAGGAATATTTCAGGGCATTGGGACTTAACATAGACAGTTTCTTTTCAGCTACGCTGAATATTGACATAGCACCTTATAGCTTTGAAATAATAAACCCAAAGTATTTTTTTAAAGAGGTCAACTGGACAGAACAATTGTCAGCTGAAAACTTTTATTTTTTTGATATAAAAGTAAAGTTTCAGCAAAGCATCTATACTGGATACATTTATATGCCCGATCCGGAAACCAAAGAGGAGCATATTCAGGGGAAAACAACGCTTGAGCTTCTTTTACCCAAAATTGAGAATATAAAGTATGGTGATGAAATTGAAATTGAAATTCCCGGGGAGCAGATGAAGATATTAGAATGATGAGTAAAAATCAGAATCTATAACTTTTTTATCCGGACCTTATTTTATCATTATTTCAGGATCTTTTCTATAAAATCCTCAGAACCTCCAAGAATGGAATAATTTTTATTCAAGTCTCCCCGCTTAACCGAAAATTTTAATTCCTGACCATCTATGTCCAGCAATCTTCCACCCGCCTCATGAATAATCAGCCAGGGAGCAGCAATATCCCATATTTTAGTATAAAAGTTAATACATCCTCCGAATTTTCCTTCTGCCACAAACATGAGTTCCGTAAGGGAGTTGGTTGATCTTACATTTCTGGAAACGGAAATTAATTTCGGGTAGGTATTTTTTACTCTCAGATTAAGGTCTTCATCTCCAGCATAATCAGTGGAAATTGAATTCAGACTCTCTTTGCAGCTGGATTTTGAGATAAAAATCTGTTGCCCGTTCTTATATGCAAATTTACCCGATTCAGCAAAATAGAGATCATCCTGAACCGGTAAATAGGCACCTGCCATAACTGGATTGTCACCCCTGAATACTGCAATTAATACCCCAAACCAGGGGATTCCGGCTGCAAAGTTTGAGGTTCCGTCGAGAGGGTCAACTACCCAGGTAAAATCAGATGCTTTCTTAATTAATCCCTTTTCTTCAGAAAGAATGCTGTGTTCAGGAAATGAGTTTTCAATTATAGCAAGGATTTCATTCTCGGAATTATGATCTGTTTTAGTGATAATGCTTGATTGAGACTCTTTTAGTTCAGCTGCAGTCTTTTTCCCGTATTCTTTTAAAATGGTGTTACCGGCTGATTTAAGAGCATTTATAAGTGTTGATTTCATTTCCGGGGGATTTATTAATTTTCAAATAATTTGATTCATAAGCAAACACAGAATTAAATTATTTGCGCAAAAACAGAAACTGAAATAAAAAAGAAATCTAAGGGTTTCTGATCATAATGCTTAAATCTATTTTATTTTTCATTCTGAAATCTCACAGCTTCCGGGCTCATGCCACATGACGTCCCGGTCATCTGACATTTTTCCTGATGATGGAATCCGAATCAAATCCAAATCCGCTTCCCATGGTTTTAGTTTTTATTAAAGATATGAAAAGGAATTTTTTATACCTAAATTGGCCTTAAAATTCTTTTAATATGTTACAGGAAAAAGCAGGAGATTATGTATTGGAAGTAAAAAAGAACTTTGAAGCACACCGGAATGGTCCTTATAGTATCAAAATGAAAAAGTACATGAGGAACCAGTTTGAATTTATAGGGATGAGAAGTGAGCAAAGGAAGCTTGTGCAACGAAAAATAATCAACAATTCAGGGGTTCCTGATGCAAAAATATTAGATGAAGTTGTTTACGAATTATGGGATTTACCTGAAAGAGAATATCAGTATTTTGCCATGGAATTACTTACAAAGAGGGTGAAAAAATCAGGGCCTGAAATAATCCCATTAATTGAATCACTGATTTTGAAAAAAAGCTGGTGGGATACCATAGACTGGATTTCACCCGGAATCTGTGGGGTATTATTCAGGAATCATCCGGAAATAATTAAACCTGTCACCCGCAGGTGGATGGATTCAGGAAATATATGGCTTCAGAGGACCTGCATTCTTTTCCAGCTGATGTATAAAAAGGATACCGATCTGAAACTTCTTTACAGTTTCATTGATCAGTTAAGTCATGAAAAGGAATTTTTTATCAAAAAGGCAATTGGCTGGGCATTGAGACAATATTCCAAAACAGATCCCTCAGAGGTGAAAAGATTTATTGAATCCAGGGAATTACAGCCCCTCTCGGTGAGAGAAGGAATGAAGTATGTAAAGTGATCACTTTTTCAAAACTTATATGCCGCTTTTTCTAAATCCCCCAGCTTTTCAAACTTAACAGGTGGTTTCAAATAATCGAAAAGAAATTT
>CBDUPM010000355.1:0-3728 GCA_965369105.1 uncultured Bacteroidales bacterium
GCACCCCAAAAAACATATCATTTAGTCCATATTCGCCTTCAAGGTAAGATGAGCATGGGAAATATCTTCTTTGATTTCTGACGATTGCCTCCACCATCCGGGCAGCAGCAAAACCAGGGGCATACCATGCTGATTTACCCATCAGGCTTACCAGCTCACCGCCTCCTTTTCTTGTTCTGTTTACAATTTCACTTATTTTTTCATCATCCAACAATTGGGTAATGGGTACTCCACTTAGTGTGGTATACCTTGGAAGGGGGACCATATCATCGCCATGGCCTCCAAGGGTTATGGCCTGTATATCTTTAACCGAGCAATCCATAGCTTCACCCAGAAATGCCTTATACCGGGCGGTATCCAATAGTCCTGCCATACCCATAACTCTTTCAGAAGAAAGACCGGATACTTTCCAGGATACGTATGACATGGCATCAAGGGGATTGGAAACCACAATTATGATCGGATTTGAAGAATATTTCAAAATGTTCTCCGTAACCGATTTTACAATTTTTGCATTCGTGGTCAGCAGATCATCTCTGCTCATTCCGGGCTTCCTTGCCAGTCCTGACGTAATTACAACAACAGATGAATTTGCGGTTGCAGTATAATCTCCGGTTACACCCAGGGTTTTTGTGTCAAACAAAGCCAGGGGTCCCATTTGTTTTATATCCAGCGCTTTACCTTCCGCTAGTCCTTGCTGAACATCTAACAGAACAATGGTATTTCCTACCTCTTTTTCGGCCAGTACATTTGCGGTGGTTGCTCCTACATTTCCGGCTCCTACTACTGTAATTTTCATATTTTAACCTGTTTTTTTAATAAACTAAAATTTCCCCTGATAAATTAACAGGGCTGGTGTCTTAAGCTAAAAACTGTTTTTCAACATATCAGGATGCAAGTATAGGCAATTAATTGAAAGATCAGGAATCAAATCCGAAAAATCCGGTATTATTTTTTAATAAAAAAATGGAAAATTTCTTTGTACAAGTCTGAATTAAGAATGATCCTTTTTTTCTGATTATTCCATGACCATTAAAAATGTGAATTTTTAAGTTTTGATGAAAAAAATAAGAATGATGACATAAGATAGATCGAATTCACCTGTTTTTTTTAATTTTGGAGTCATGATGCAGATTACTGAAAATTACCTTCAATTTAAAAAAGGAATTCCTGAAAATGTTTCCCTGGTCGCAGTCTCAAAAACAAAACCAGAAGAAGATATCCTTGAGCTCTATAATCAAGGCCATAAACTATTTGGAGAGAATAAAGTGCAGGAACTGGTTCGAAAGTCTGAAAATTTACCGGCAGATATTGAATGGCATATGATTGGGCATTTGCAAAGCAATAAGGTAAAGTACCTTGCACCTTTTATCCATTTAATTCATGGAGTGGATAGTTTTAAATTATTGAAGACGATTAACAAAGAGGCTGTAAAAAATAAGCGGACTATTCCATGCTTAATTCAAATGCATATCGCCCGGGAGGAGACCAAATTTGGATTTTCAGAGGAGGAGTTATACCATATTTTGCAGGATGAAGATTTTAAGAACTTAGAGAATATTAGCATTGCAGGTTTAATGGGGATGGCTACTTTTACAGAAGATTATGAACAGGTAAGAAAGGAATTCAGAAAACTAAAAACTATATTTGAAGAACTGAAATCAGGTTTTTTTAAAAATGAGGAAAACTTTCATGTGCTTTCTATGGGTATGTCCAATGATTACAGAATTGCAATTGAGGAAGGGGCAAACATGATCAGGATTGGAAGTCTGATATTCGGATCAAGAAACTACAGTAATTAAAAAAATATGGCTAATCTAAACACTACTTTTGCAGGATTAAAACTAAGAAATCCCTTTGTTATCAGCAGCTCTGGTTTAACTAGTTCTCTGGATAGAATCCGAAAACTCGATAGTCTTGGTGCAGGAGCCATTGTCCTGAAATCCATTTTTGAAGAGCAAATATTGCATGAAGCGGGAACATTGTCAGAAAGCTCTGACTATCCTGAAGCATTGGATTATGTTAACAGATATACCAAGGAAAATACCGTAGGAGAATATCTGAACCTGATCCGGGATGCAAAGAAAGCTGTGACTATTCCCATAATTCCCAGTATAAACTGTGTTTCATCCGGAGAATGGGTTGATTTTGCTCTGAGGATACAGGAAGCAGGAGCAGATGCCCTGGAAGTAAATGTGTTTTTTCTTCCTACATCCAGGAATAAATCCGGAGCAGAATATGAGGATACCTATTTTGAACTGGTGGAAAAACTAAAAGAGAAAATCACCATTCCCATCATTATTAAACTGGGTTCCAATTTTACCAATCCGACTTATATGGTCAATCAATTGTATTTCAGAAAAGTGGATGGAGTGGTGTTGTTCAATCGCTTTTATTCACCTGATATTGACCTGGATGAGATGAATATTGTAAGTGCAGATGTATTCAGCTCTCCTTCTGAATTAAGGCATACTTTACGCTGGACCGGAATTATTTCGTCTGAAGTACCGCAAATAAGCCTGGCAGCGTCAACCGGGATCCATTCGGGTGATGCAGCTATAAAAATGCTGCTGGCCGGAGCAACAACCCTTCAGCTTTGTTCTGTTCTTTATAAAAATGGACTGGAATTTCTCTCAGATATTATCGATAAACTTGAATCATGGATGCTGACAAATAATTATAAATCGGTTGATGAATTCAGGGGAAAAATGAATTATTCCAATTTTAAGGATCCCCAGGTTTATGAGAGAGCCCAGTTTATGAAATACTTTTCCAATCTCCATTAAAATTTTTGACAGGTGGTTTAAAGGGAAGGGCAAACCGGGAATGGATATATAATAATGGTATGGTAATCAGGCTATAAGTATTTTCGCTTTTTTCCGAGACGAAATTCCTGTTAAACTAGGATTCCGGAGTTTCAAAATCTACCTGGAAGGGACCTGAAACATTACCAACAACAGACTGCAGCTCCGATACCAGCGCTAATTTTTCTTCAGGAATCTTTGAAAGAGACTTTTTTATTTCATCCAGTATTTCATTTCTGGAACCCGGGTTCAGACTATCGATGTTTTCTTCCACTACGGTAAATGCTTCAATGGATGTTTCATAGTCTGAGAATAGAACCATTTCAGTAAAGAAGGGGATATACCCGGAATAATCAAGACCATTCTGCCAGCACGAACATACCATGTTTTTGATATATTCCATTTCCTTGTTATTCATTAGAAATTCCATAACCGGAACCACACAATCCTGTTCCTTTAAATCATTGAAAAAAGCGTCTAGAGTCCGGGATAATAGCTCACCGGGATTGGTTAAATATAAATTTGCAACATCTTTTATCAATTCCTTACTTCCTTCATCCCGGAGCTTTTGTAAAGTGTCTAGAATTATATCTTCTCTTCCTGATTTAAGAAGTTTTCTGAATTCTTTTTCTTTGGATTTATTTGCAGTTTCACTCATTTTCGATTATCCTGATTTTACACAAAATTACTGGTTTTAATCGATATTTAATTAAGATTTTCCTGAATAATGATATAGTAAGATTGTAAAACGGGATTTTGAAAACACAATCTGCCAGGAGCCATTTCTACATTGAATGTGAAAGCATTATTGGAAGTATCCGGGGCAGGATTTTAATAATTCATCATAGGCTTCCTTTTTTCCCAGCTCAAAGGATTTTTTTAAACAGAAGCATGAATGATCCTTTTTCCCCAGTCTGATATTTG
>CBDUPM010000356.1:0-3705 GCA_965369105.1 uncultured Bacteroidales bacterium
GTTTTGTTTATTCTACGATAGCTTTAAAAGCATCATTTTCAAAGTACTTGGCAAATTCCATATCTACTTTGGCACGTGCTTTTAGTTTTTCGCTTTTTTCAGCAGCAGCTTTAATCATTTCAAGGGCAAGTTCTTCTTTATCCTGATTTGCAGCGATTACCGCTTTTACATAATATTTTGGTGCACAATCACAATCTACTGAATTAATAGTAGCAAGGGCTCCTTCGAGGTCATCTCTGAGAAGCTTAACAAGTGCAGTATTGATTTCAGCAGTTGCACCGAAATAATTAGCAGCAGCTTCATAATCACCTTCCATTACAGCGATGATACCCAGATTGTAATTTACAACATCTCCAGCTCCCATGGAAGCAGTGAATAATTCTTTTGCTGCGCTTACATCTCCATCCATCAGAGCTACACAACCAAGATTGTTATTTACAATATCGTTATCCATCATTCCTTTGGCTTTATCCAGAGCAACTTTAGCGGCTTTTGTGTCTCCAAGTAAGATATTCATATAACCAACATTGTTGATTGCCCTGAAGCACTTAGGATGATTTTCTGAAGCTTTTGTGTAAACTGCAAGTTTTGTTTTCTTGTCTTTAACAAGTGTAGCAGTATAAAGGATCTCTTCAAGGTTCAGTTTGTCAGGATCAGATTTCCAAAGGGCAACAAGCTCTTCATCAGAATACCCGATTGTATCTACATTAACCGTATAGGTAGCTCTTCTTAATTTAGGAAGAATTTCTTCTGCAATTGCTTCAAAAGCTTTGGAAATATTCTTTATTTCTTTTTCTCTTACAACCGGATCATTATACATGGAAAGAACTCTGAGAATTAATTCTTTATCCTGAATATCGCTTGCTTCCATTAATGTTTTAAATCCTTCCCAGTCTTCAGCAGTAAGTGTTTTTGCAAGGAATCCTTCTTGATCAGCACCTTTAACTTCAGCTTTTTTCATTTCCCGGGTAAGGAATCTTTCAGCAGAAGTTTGTCTTTTTGCAACCAGCTTCTCATTCAGGTCAAGTTCACCATCGGGAGATGCATATGCTTTCAGCTCAATACCCTTCAGGTCTGTTCTCTCATCAGCATTAGCATCTTCAATGAATTTCTTCATTGCAGTTATATCTTCTGCCTTAATTTCGTTGGTTCTTACTTCTGCCCTGTTGATCAGGTACATGATATCAGCCATATATGAATCAGGGATAACTCTCTGGAATTTATCTCCAACCATAACAGGCTTAGGATTAACAACCACTAATTTTGGAGTGGCAATTACTCCTTCAGCAATTTTATAATCTTCAAAATCAAGCGTTTTTCCTTTTAATTCAGCACTTACTCTTACAACGAGGTCTGACAACATCATGTCTTCATTGAAATCAACAGTACCAGAATAAGAAACAGAACCTCCGGTTTTAGAGTTTATCACCTGATTATTTGCTTCAACGGCTTCACCTTGAAGTTTTTTGGGTTCATAAGCAGTTTCGCCACCTTCATATTTTAAGACGGGGGTTGCGGTTAGTATTGCTTTTTTATTCATGTACTTGGCTGGATATTTAACATCAATTTTAACATCCACCTTATCAGCGTGAGCTTCAAGAACTTCAGGGGTAACAGTGTACTTTACATCTGTCGCCATTTCCTGCATTTTATTCAGCCCACCGCAGCTGCTTAATACCAAAACAGCAAAAGTAAAAAGCGCTAAGTAATTCAATTTTTTCATAATGCACCGGTTATTAGTTATAAAATAGTTTTCTTTTTAAAAATTTGATACAAACTTATAAATGTTTTTCCTTAAAAACAAGAGGAATATACGTATACGGAATAATATTATTATAAGTTACGAGTTATTCCAAAATTATAATTTTGATCAAAAATAACATTTTTTAGATAATAGTAGTCATCTTTATGGTTAACAAAATCCAGAGTCTCAGTATTTATAATCAATATTCTCAGATTTTTTCTTGACTTCAGGTATTCAAAATACCCATCCTGGATCTTTTTAAGATATTCTGCAGAAATTGTTTTTTCGTATTCCCGTCCACGACTCTGAATATTTTCCAACAATCTGTCTACCGGGGAATGCAGGTAAACATAAAGATCAGGAACAGGGAGATGCTGGTGGATAATATCAAAGAGTTGTCTGTAAAGATTATATTCATCCCTTTGAAGGGTTACACCTGCAAATATCAGTGATTTAGAGAGGTAATAATCTGCTATGGCCAATGGGGCAAACATATCCCTGTTGGTGAGCGCTTCCTTGTGCTGACTATACCTTTCAGCTAAAAAAGACAATTCAAGCGGAAAACTGTATCTTTCCCGGTTTTCGTAAAACTTAGGCAGAAAAGGATTATCTTCAAAACGCTCATAAATTGTCCTTGCTTTATAATCTGCAGCCAGCATTTTTACAAGGGAACTCTTCCCCACCCCGATATTTCCTTCTATTACAAGATAATTCAAATTGCTGATGTGCTAATGGATATGTAAAATAAGTAAAATCGTTTTATCCAAATGAGAGTTTCCTTAATAGCCGGGTTCAAAATCCATATTATAGAAGGCAAATGCCCATCTGTCGGCATATTCATCTATGGTTTTGGAAATGGGTTTTCCTGCACCATGCCCGGCATCTGTTTCAATTCTTACCAGGACAGGATTTTTTCCTTTATACTTTTCCTGCAAAGTTGCAATATATTTAAAACTATGAGCAGGAACCACCCTGTCGTCATGATCTCCGGTTGTTACAAGCACGGAAGGATAATCTGCAGTTTCACTAATGTTGTGCAAAGGTGAATAATTCAGAAGGTATTCAAATTCTTCTTTGGATTCACTTGAACCGTAATCAGCCACCCAATATTTCCCTATGGTAAAAAGATGAAAACGTAACATATCCATTACCCCTACAGCCGGCAATGCGACGGCAAAAAGATCAGGCCGTTGATTGGTAACAGCCCCCACCAGCAATCCACCATTTGAACCACCGAATATCGTAAGCCTGTCAGGATTTGTATAATCATTTTCAACCAGGTATTCCGCTGCTGCTATGAAATCGTCAAAAACATTTTGCTTATTTAGCTTTGTGCCAGCCTGATGCCATTCTTCCCCGTATTCTCCGCCTCCCCGGATATTTGCCAGGACATATACTCCCCCGTTTTCAAGCCAGATCAGGTTTGTAACACTAAAGGAAGGGGTGTATGTAACGTTAAATCCACCATAACCATATAAAAGTGTAGGCCTTTTTCCATCCTTTTGGATATCCTTTTTATGAACAACGAACATAGGAACTTTTGTCCCGTCTTTGCTATTATAAAAAATTTGCTGGGTTATATAATCATCTGGATTAAAATCTACTTCCGGTCTGTAGAGTACCTCTGAAACATAGGTTTCCATATTAAACTGATAAATTTCGTTAGGCACATTGAAAGAGGTAAATCCATAAAAAACTTCATTGCTTTTCATTTTACCATTAATCCCCGAAAGGCTTCCGATTCCCGGAAGTTCGAGTTCCCGGATGAAAGATCCGTCGATGGTATAAATATTCACCAGACTTCTTGCATCCTTTTCATATTCAGCAAGGATTTTCCCTCCGGCGAAGGTGCAGGATTTAAGTACCTGGTCAGCATCTTCCGGAATGATTTCCATCCAGTTTTCCTCTTTGAAATTCGCAGGATCGATCGCTATTAACCTGTACATTGGGGCTTCATGATT
>CBDUPM010000357.1:0-3686 GCA_965369105.1 uncultured Bacteroidales bacterium
GAAGGCACAACAGATACTTTTGAACATACGTTGGAATTAAGTGGTATTACCTTTATCACCTCAACAGACCAACGTATTACGGATTTACAAATCAATGATTTTGGTGTTGTAACCACTCAATAGTTTAACTACTCAAATAGATATATACTTCGGTAGCCCCAAGTCCATATTTTTGGTAATCGGCATCATAGTATTTAAGATTGTCATACCTGCCAAAAAGAAACTCCAGCTCTTCTTTTAAAACACCTTCAATTCCATGCCAGCCACCATAGACCTTTCCGAATTTATCAGGAAACATCCTGCAGGTTTCAATTATTCCCCTGAGGGAAGAATTAATTACCGGTGAGGGCCCACCGGATTGCGCAACGATTAAATTTTTTGGCATAACTACTATTTTTAAGCTGAAAATATAAAATGAATTTTAAACTCCACCGAAAGCGGAATACCCCCCATCAACAGGAATGGTAATACCGGTAATAAAAGATGAGATATCTGAAACCAGGAATAATAATGTTCCCTGTAAATCCTCAGGTGATCCAAATTTATCCATAGGAGTATTTTGGATGATTTTCTCACCTCTTTCAGTCAGATTTCCGGTTTTTTCATCCAAAAGCAAAAACCGGTTTTGATTGGTCAGGAAAAACCCGGGTGCTATTGCATTCACCCTGACCCCGGTTTTGGCAAAATGCACTGCAAGCCATTCGGTAAAGTTATTTACTGCTGCTTTGGCTGCGGAATAAGCAGGAATTTTGGTTAAGGGCTTAAAAGAATTCATGGAGGAGATATTCACCACCGATCCTGTTCCCTGTTTCACCATGTCTTCAGCAAATACCATGGTAGGCAATAGCGTACCGATGAAATTTAAATCGAATACCTTTTGAAAACCTTCAATCTTTAAGCCAAAAAAACTATCCTCCAGTTGTCCAATAGATTCTGAGTCAAGTTTTTCGAGCTTTGTAGTTGCATCGGGAGAATTACCACCGGCTCCGTTTATCAGTATATCAATCTTACCAAATTTCTCCAATACTCCGGATTTGGCTTCTGCCAATAAATTTTTATCCAATACATCTGCTCTAAAACCAGCAGTTTCAACCTGATATTTATCTGAAATCTCTGCAGCAAGTTCAACTGCAACTTCTTCTCTTCGATCAAGGATAGCAGTCTTAACTCCTGCCTGTGCCAGTGCTTCAACCATGGATGAACCAATTACTCCGGCACCCCCGGTAATAATGCAAACCTTGTCTTTTAAATCATTAAATGAATTATTCATAATTTTTTTATCGAAATTTATAATAGTCAATGTTTTCCTTTGTAATAATATCTATGGGCATAAAATGCTTTGATTCGATTTCTTTTTTTAAAAACACCCGGTTAAAAAGGGATTGAATACCAATATAACCCTGTTCTTCCGGTCTCTGGCTTATCAGAAAATGAATCATTCCATTTTCCAGGTGCCGGACGCTCTCCGGTAATAAATCATATCCGATTAAGGGAATTCCTTTAATGGACTTTTCCTGCAAATATCCTGCTACCTGATGAACCCGTGAATTTGTAACAAACACGCCCTTTATCTTCCTTGTGGAAAATTCTGTATTTAACTTGTTTTTTAAATCTTCGCTGGTAGTCATCATTGACTCAGTGGTAGAGATAGTAAACCTTTTCTCTTCCATTTCAGTAAAGTACTTTCTAAACCCTCTTTCTCTCCTCAGGATATGATAATAATTATCCTTTCTTGCTGATATATTCACGATCAGTATATGACCATTATCTTTCAGTCCGTAAGTCATTAGTTTAGCAGCAAGATATCCGGATTGAATAGAATCCTGACCTATAAAACCGGCTATTCCGCTGTCTTCAAGATTGGAGTTTATCAAAACCACCGGAATATTCCTTTTATCCAGTTTTTTCAGAAACAAGCGGGATTCTTTCTCAAATACAGGTGCAAATAATAATCCGTCAGGGTCCTCCAAAAGGATTTTTGTACTCACTTTATTAAAATCTTCCTTATCAAAGTGATTGAAAAAAAACTTGGTAATCCGGATCCCATAATGAGATATTTCATTTAAAGCCTTATCCACACCTTTGAGTGGAGCAAACCAGAAATCATTTTCGTTTGCGGACACGGGAATTAAAACAAAAAAGTGTAATTCTCTTTTTGTAGCCAGACTTCTGGCAAGTATATCAGGCTGATAATCAAGTTCATGAATTATCTCCTCCACCCTTTTCCTGGTTTTTTCTGATACCTCTCCCCGGTTATGAATTACCCGGTCTACGGTTCCCGTGGATACCTGGGCTAATCGTGCAATATCTATAATCCTGGCTTTCAATTATTTAATATTTATACTGTTGGGATTCAATGATGTATTTTATTAAAATTATGGTCAAAAATAAGAATTATTTTTCTTTTTATCCAAATTAATTTGTAATTTCGTGCTCGTTCACGGAAAAATATAAGTTTATGTTATTAGAGAAATATTCATTTGGTATCGGAGACAGATTTGGCCTTCAGGGTAAAGCCCAGCTGGAAGCGATTATTAAAGCAAAAAAAGAAGGAATTGATATCGTTCCGGTTTGGAATAAATCAAATCGGGAGCACTTAACCATCGGAACAGAACCTGTATCTGTCAGAGAAGAGGCGGATTCTGCAGTGAAGGCATGCGAATGGAAAGACAGCTTTTATGTGGATGCAGATCATATCAATTTAAATACGGTTGACCGCTTTATAGGGGATTCCGATTTTTTCACCCTTGATGTGGCCGATTATATCGGGAAAAAAGCTTCAGATAAAGAAATCGACACATTCCTTACAAAAAATATGAAATTTACCGGGAAAATCAATATCCCCGGTATTGAAGATGAATTTTCTGTAACAAAGGAGCAATTGCTTGAAATTGGCCATAACTATCTTTTTGCAGTAAAACAGGCAGCTTCCATTTACCGTCACCTGGAGAATAAAAAAGGAAAAGGGAATTTTATCACGGAAGTTTCAATGGATGAGGTAGATTTACCCCAGAGTCCATTGGAAATGTTTTTCATCTTATCTGCCCTGGCAGAAGAAAAAGTTCCTGTGCAAACCATCGCTCCCAAGTTTTCCGGCAGGTTTAATAAGGGAGTGGATTATTCGGGCGATATTAATGCATTTGAAACAGAATTTGAACAGGATTTGCTTGTTATTGATCTGGCTGTAAAAGAATTCGGCTTGCCGGAGAATCTGAAGCTTTCCATTCATTCAGGAAGCGATAAATTTGGGATCTATCCACTCATGGGTGAAATAACAAAAAAACACGATAAGGGTATACACGTTAAAACCGCCGGAACAACCTGGCTTGAAGAAGTTATTGGACTTTCACTTGCAGGTGGGGAAGCCCTGGCTATGGTGAAGAACATTTACCATAAATCGCTCCAGAGAATGGATGAGCTTTGTTCTCCCTATGCCAGTGTAATCGACATCGATCAGGCAAATTTACCCACCATTGATGAAGTTAATACATGGGATGAAAAGAAATTTTCCGATACATTAAGGCATATTCCGGATCACCCTGATTACAATCCAAACTTCAGGCAGCTCATACATGTGGGCTATAAACTTGCTGCTGAAGAAGGAGAAAAATACCTGGATTTATTAAATGAGAATGAAAAAATAGTAGGAATTCAGGTTACAGAGAACATTTTTGACAGGCATATCA
>CBDUPM010000358.1:0-3681 GCA_965369105.1 uncultured Bacteroidales bacterium
TTCGGATCGGTCGGTAATTCTTTACATAAATGAATAATTAAATCATTTTCTTTTATGGTATTGATTACAGGCCATTTTTTCTGACCATCATCAAGGTAGCCTTCATCTCCAACCTGTCCTCCGCTTTCAGCATAAAAAGGGGTTTTATCCAGAACTACCTGATAAAGTTCATTTTGTTTCAGACTTATTTTCCGGTACCGACGAATTTTAACTTCTTCTTCAAAGCTGTCATAGCCGGTAAACTGGGTTTCGCCGGCTTCGGTTAATATTATCCAGTCAGAAGTGTCTTTGGCCGCATCAGATTTTGAGCGGGACTTCTGCTTTGCCATTTCAGCTTCATATTCCTGGTGGTTCACTTCCAGTTCATTTTCTCTCAGAATAAGTTCTGTAAGGTCCAATGGAAATCCATAGGTGTCATAAAGTTCAAAAGCAGCTTTTCCGGGAATTTCCTTTTTTCCTGACTTCTTTATTTCTACTATAATTCCATCCAGAAGAGATATTCCTTTTTCCAGGGTTCTTAAAAAGGACTGTTCTTCTTCAAAAATTACTTTTTCAACCAGGCTTTCCTGTTTTTTTAACTCAGGGAAACTTTCCCCCATTAATTCTGTCAGATCCCCCACCAATTTATACATCAGGGCTTCCTGCTGATTTAGAAAGGTATAGGCATAACGTACCGCACGTCTTAGTATTCGACGGATCACATAACCCGCTTTATTATTGGAAGGAAGCTGACCTTCAGCGATGGAAAAAGCAATTGCCCTCAAATGATCGGCGATCACCCTCATGGCAATGTCGGTTTCTTCTTTCTGATTGTATTTAATACCGGAGAGTTCAGAAATTTTTTGAATCAGGCTTTGAAAAATATCTGTATCATAATTTGATTTTTTACCCTGTACCACCATACAGAGTCGTTCAAAACCCATCCCGGTATCCACATGTTTTGATGGAAGAGAGGTTAATTTTCCATCTGCCTGCCTGTTATACTGAATGAAAACAAGATTCCAGATTTCAATAACATGAGGATGATCCTTATTGATCAGACTTGCCCCGCTTATTTTGCTTTTCTCCTTTTCAGATCTTATATCCACATGTATTTCAGAGCAGGGCCCGCACGGACCGGTTTCTCCCATTTCCCAGAAATTGTCTTTTTTATTCCCTTCCAGGATACGTTCAGGAGAAATATGTTTTTTCCAGTAATCAAAAGCCTCCAGATCCTTTTCAGTACCATCTTCAGCATCCCCTTCAAATATAGTCACATATAAGGAGGATTTATCAATATTCATCACCTCCGTAAGAAATCTCCATGCCAGATCTATGGCTTTTTCCTTAAAATAATCCCCAAAAGACCAGTTCCCCAGCATTTCAAACATGGTATGATGATAGGTATCATGACCCACTTCCTCCAGATCATTGTGTTTTCCGGAAACACGGAGACATTTCTGAGAATTTGCAAGCCTTGGATCACTTGCCTCCTTATTTCCGAGGAATATATCCTTAAACTGGTTCATACCCGCATTGGTAAACATTAGCGTTGGATCATTTTTCATTACCATGGGGGCAGAGCTCACGATTTTATGGGCTTCAGAATTAAAAAAATCGAAAAATGCTTTCCTGATTTCAATAGATGTCATTATTTAGAATCTGTTTAAATTATATACTATTTGTAACAAAATCTTTTAAAAGCTTGTAGAATAAGTCAATTAAAAGGCATTAAGCGGTTGTAAAATTAATTTATTTAATTTACATTTGGCCTTTGCCACTAAAATAATATTGGTAGAAAAGACCAGCCATGAAGAGCGAGAGGTATTATTTTAACAGGGAAACCCTGAAATACGAAAAGGTTCAAACGAACTATAAGCGCATCATACTTTATGCTGCGGTTATTGCTTTTGTAAGTATTTCTGTCAGATATCTTGTCGATGATAACTTCAACTCCCCTAAGGTAAAACACTTTACTCATGAAAATCAAAATCTCAAGGATTCCTATCAGAAGCTAAACCAAGCTATTTTAAAATCTGAAAATCTGCTAAGTGAGATACAACAAAGAGATGATCATGTTTATCGTTCTGTTTTTGATCTGGACCCAATTCCCAGTTCAGTAAGGGAAGCCGGTTTCGGGGGTTCTGAAGAATATAGTGTGAACCTGGAGTCAAGGAATTCTGATTTCGTTGAGAATACCGCGCTTATGCTTGAAAAACTTTCGACAAAAGCAAGAATCCAAAGCGGAAGCCTTGATCAATTATACAGGAAAGCAAAGGAGCAAAAACTAATGCTTACCAATAAACCCTCCATTCAGCCCATTTCTCCCGCTGACCGGGTTTGGTTAACTTCCTCTTATGGATACCGCAACGATCCGTTTCACAAAGGAAAGAGAATGCATCATGGGATTGATCTTGCCGGCCAGATTGGAATTAAAATTTATGCCACAGGAAACGGTAGGGTAAAAGTTGCTTCCTTCAACCGTTACGGTTATGGAAATGAAATTATTATTGATCACGGATTTGCTTACGAATCAATTTATGCTCACCTGGATAAAATCTACGTCAAAAAGGGTGAAAATGTAAAGAAAGGCCAATTAATAGGAACCCTGGGTGACACCGGAAGATCTACCGGACCTCATCTTCATTATGAGATCAGGAAAAACAGGAAAGCAGTAAATCCTATGTATTATTTTTACGAAAATCTTTCAGCTCCTGAGTATTCTTTAATCACAACCCTGAACAAGTAAACTCAGAATTCTATCTTTCCTTAAATTTATTCAGTATTGAATTCGTCTGATTCCGGTCAGGACAATAATTTCCTATTTAATTTTTATTAATTTTGTCTGAATATTTCTTTATGAGTTTGGAAAAATACAAATTTGATCCTGAGAACCTAAATTATACCCGGGTTAACCGGGGCCTGAAATACCATATTATCAGGGTGGTAGGGTGGACAGGTGCAGCAATAATTCTTGGAATTATTATTGCGGCCTTATACTCATTGGCTTTTGATACCCCAAGGGAAAGACAACTCAGACAGGAAAACCGTTCCTTGTATCATGATCTGGGTAAACTGAATGAAAGATACCAGAGAATTGATACCGTCATGAGAGAATTGTCTTATATTGATAAGAATATTTATAAGACCATATTTGAAACCGAACCCGTCGATTTAACTGATTCTGCAAGAAGCAGCAGGTTGGAATTATTAGATTTACTTTCAGAGAATAATGAGACGATTGTAAGTGTAAGTGTAGAAAACATAAATAAATTACTGGAGAGCGTTGAGAGCTATTCCAATGCCTACGCCCGACTTAGCCAGAATGCTCTTGAATTAGGCGAGAACCTTCAAAATATTCCGGCAATTCAACCTGTTGAAAATCCAGATCTCACCCGTTTAGCTTCTGGTTTTGGAAGTAAGATGCACCCTTTTTACAAAATACTGAAGTTTCATTCCGGAATGGATTTTACTGCTCCCACAGGAACTGAAGTTTATGCCACTGCTAACGGAACCGTTATTGAAAGAACCAGTACCGGCCGGGGTCACGGAAATACCATTATCATCGATCATGGAAACGGATACAAAACTATTTATTCACATTTGGATAAGTTTAATATCAGGCGTGGAAATAAAGTGAACAGGGGAGATGTTATCGGATGGGTGGGAAATACCGGATTGTCAGTGGCGCCGCACCTTCAT
>CBDUPM010000359.1:0-3678 GCA_965369105.1 uncultured Bacteroidales bacterium
CAGTCTACGGTGGACAATCGACAGTGGACAGTGGACAATTACATAATCTTTTCCATTATTTTTATATTTTTGTGGAATATTATTTACTATGGTAAGAAGAAAGATTTCAAGAAAAACCCCGGGATATCTGAAGATATCATTATGGATAATACTTATTACAATAATTGCAGGACTTATTATACTTGTGAAGTTTTATAATGCTGTATTTAGTCCGTCTGTAATCGCAGGAGAGAGCTCAGATTTAATATTTTTTATTGATGAAGAATCTCCATATGAAGAGGTTGTGAGTAATCTGATGAAAGAAGAAATAATCAAAAGTAAAAAGGATTTTGACTGGACAGCAAAAAAGAAAAACTACCCCAATCAGGTAAAACCCGGGCGTTACCGTTTAAAAGAAGGAATGAGCAATAATGAGCTTGTCAATTTACTGCGGAGCGGAAAACAAGATCCGCTAATGGTTAGCTTTAATAATATCAGAACATTAAATGAGCTTTCAGACCAGGTTGGAAATATTCTTGAACCCCATCCTTCCGAATTTAAAAAATACCTTTCTCAAAAATCAACCGCAGAAAAATTTGGATTTACAACAGAATCATTTCCGGCAATGTTTATTCCCAACAGCTATGAATTCTACTGGAATACAAATCCGGAGCAGTTTGCAGAAAGGATGAAAAGAGAATATATCGCTTTTTGGTCTGATACGAGGATGAAAAAAGCTGACCAGTTAGGACTAAACCCGGTGGAAGTGATCAGCCTGGCTTCCATTGTAGATCAGGAGGCCTTATTTGATGATGAAAACAGCCGGATTGCCGGGGTTTTTATTAACCGGATTAAAAAGAAGATTCCCCTGCAATCGGATCCGACCATAATTTTTGCAAAAAAAGATTTCACCATTCAAAGAGTTACCAATGCCGACCGTAAAATCGATTCACCCTATAATACATACAAGTACAGGGGTATTCCTCCCGGTCCCATCTCCATACCCTCCATTGCCGCCATCGATGCAGTTTTAAATTATGAAAAGCACAATTACTATTATTTCTGTGCAAAACCAGATTTTTCCGGCTATCACAGCTTTGCCAGAACTCTCAGTCAACATAACAAAAACGCACGTTTATGGCAACAGGAATTAGATAGACGGAAAATTTACCGATAAATGATTTAATTTATTTTTTTTCCTGTATTTTAGTTTCCATGAAGAGGATAAAGTTCGGCACTGATGGTTGGAGAGCTGTCATTGCAAAGGATTATACGGTTGAAAATCTTGGCCGTCTTGGAATGGCTACGGCGAATTGGGTACTTAAAAAGTACCAGGACCCCAAAGTTATTGTAGGATATGACTGCCGCTTTGGGGGAGAAATGTTTGCCATGGCTGTGGCAAAAGTAATGGGATCCAAGGGTATAAAAGTTTTTCTTTCAAGTGGTTTTACATCCACACCTGCTGTTTCACTTGCCGTAATTAAAATGGAGGCCCAATTGGGTATTATGATTACAGCAAGCCATAATCCCGCCGATTACAACGGTTATAAATTAAAAGCCAGCTATGGAGGTCCGGTTCATGATGATGATTTACGAGATATAGAGAATATGGTGGATTATGAGAACCAACTTGACCTGGACCTGGTTAATTCCGATAAATTAACAGATAAAGGCTTGATTGAATATTTTAATCCTGATGATATTTATATTCAGCATGTGAAGGGAAATTTCCATATGGATTTACTGAATAAATCTGCCAAAGAAATTGCCTTTGACCCAATGTATGGAAGCGGACAGCGAATTATGTCAGGAATAGCTAAAAAAATCAACATTATTCATGGGAAACAGGATTTCTCATTCAACAATATCCCCCCGGAACCCCTTGAAAAAAACTTGCATGATTTTAGTTCTTATATAAAGAAGAAAGGAAATATAAAACTCGGACTTGCCGTTGATGGTGATGCAGACAGGATAGCCCTGTTGGATGAAAAAGGAAAATACATTGACTCACATCATATTATCTTGCTGCTGATCCATTATCTGGCTGGTTACCGGCAACAAAAGGGGATCATTGTTACGGGTTTCTCGTCAACAGTGAAAGTTGAAAAACTGGCGGAATATTATCGACTTCCTGTTAAAAGAGTCAAAATCGGATTTAAGCAAATTGCCCAGCATATGATCAAAAGTGATGTGCTGGTTGGGGGTGAAGAATCTGGTGGTATTGGGGTTAAGGGTCATATTCCCGAGAGAGACGGTATCTGGATGGGAATGTTGATCTGGCAATGGATGGAGGAAAGCGGAAAAAGTCTGACAGAATTGATAAAAGAAATCTATGATATTACCGGAAAATTTGCTTTTGCCAGATCTGATCTGAAACTTGACAAGGAATTGAAATCCAGGGTTATGAACCTATGCCTGAAAGGAGATTTCACAGAATTTGGCAAGTATAAAGTTCAAAAAACGGAGGATCTGGATGGTTTTAAATTCTTCTTTAATTTCAATACATGGCTGATGATTCGTCCATCCGGAACAGAACCGGTCCTAAGAACTTATTCTGAAGCTGAAACAGAGGAGGAAGCAAAAGAGATTTTACAGATTGCTGAGCAAGTAATCCGGCAGTGCTGATGGATTTGGGGAGTCCACGGTCAGCAGTCCGCCGTCCAAGTTCGACAGTCTGCTGGACGGGATGAAGCTGTGCTATGGGAGGTTCACGCAGAGAATGCAGAAATAAATCTTGAAAGGAATTCGTAAAAGCACGCAGATGTTTTCTCAATTCGCGTGAAAACATAAATAATACCCGTAATTTTAAATTTTTCTTTTCTGCAAACTTTGACGATATAATGTCATTAATGATTTCTGCGCTCTCTTCGTGAAACCTTTTCTTCCTAATGTCGACATTGGACTGTGGACAGTCGACTGCCCAACGTCGACCACATTCAAACAACATTCACCTCCCTTTCCAACAAAATCCCAAACATTTCCTCTACACCCTTTTGTATTTTCTCACTGAATTCAAAAATCTGTTGACCCTTCGCATTTCCATAATTGACAATCACAAGTGGCTGATTGGGCCATGTTCCTACATCTCCTTCTCTGACTCCCTTCCAGCCCGATTTTTCAATTAACCATGCAGCAGGAATTTTGATTTCGTTGCCGGAAGGATAGGAAGGAATATTGGCAAAACGATTTTTAAGCCGGGTGAAGTTCTCCAAACTGATCACAGGATTTTTAAAAAAACTTCCGGCATTTCCCGTTTTGTTCGGATCCGGCAATTTACTTTCCCTGATTTCAATTATGGTTTCTCTGAGTGCGTTTAAATTTTGCTCTTTTTTGGATTGAAACAGCTCTGAAACAGGGCCGTAACCAAGTTCAAACCGGGCTTGTTTGAATAACTGAAAAACCACAGAAGTGATTAGAAATTTGCCTTTCAATTCATTTTTAAAAATGCTCTGCCTGTAACCAAACTTACATTCAGGATTATGGATCTTAGTAATACCTGGATTTTCTGTATCAATTCCTTCAACCCATAATATCCGGTCTTTTACTTCCACTCCATAAGCCCCGATATTTTGAACCGGTGCAGAACCAACCGAACCGGGTATCAGCGACAGATTTTCAATTCCGGACCAATTTTGAGCTACACAATAGGCAACCAGTTCATCCCAGTTTTCACCACATTGAACTTTTATCTGAACATCC
>CBDUPM010000360.1:0-3666 GCA_965369105.1 uncultured Bacteroidales bacterium
CTTAATTTTGAAGCCATTTGACTGAATATGTTTTTTTGTGTTGTCATAATATTTAAATTTATCGTTTGACAGAAGGATTACATATTGTGTGCCAAATATCATAAGTAACAAATAATCAAATAAATACATTACAATCAAGCGAAGTTATTAAGTGTTAATTGTGACCGCTTCTGAAACAATAGGTGTACGAATACGAACATAAAAAGATTAACAGGTATTAATTATTAAAGTGGAGAAAAGAAATCGTAATGGGGGGAATTTACTATGCCAATAACCAGTTTAAGGCATCATCCTCAGATTGGAAGGATTTCATTTTAATGGAAGATAAATTAGAGAAGGCGCAGATCATATCTGCAATAATGGTTAATCTTCCTGTTGTCACAACTGCAATTTTGTTCTTAAGCCGGGATTTGAGTCCGGTAATTTTGTTTTTAATGCTCATGATTTCATTAAAAGTGGGATGATAAGAAACACTTTCCATCTGAGCCAGTACCGTGTAATCGGGATGATCATTCAGGGTTTCCATAACCTCATCAATAATCTCTAAGGTTTTTTCATAGTCTACATTACCGGTCCCTTTGATAATAACGATTTGATGGGATTCATCTATTTCCAGGAGAAAACTATCTACTGCGATTGCATGTTCCATAAACTAGAATTCCTTAGATTATCAGTTACGACAAGGAAACAAATTTATTCTTTTTATTACAGATTTGCAGATATTTATTTCAACATTTAGCTGAAATACAGTAGTTTAATGATGGCTTATCATCCTTTCATAAATCATATGAATCCATTCATCACCAGGAAATAGTTTTTCATCATAATTTCTTAACATTAAGAATGTGTTAATAAAATTTGGTTCGGAAATTTTTTTAAGATTGGCAGCGTTTAGTTTTTACCCTGAAGAATAATGACAATTTCACCCTTCACAGCAGTTTCTGAAAAATGTTCAATCACTTCGGTAAGTGTTCCTCTGAAGTTTTCTTCATGAATTTTTGTTAATTCCCTGGAAACCGAAACAATCCGGTCTTCCCCCATGAAGGTTTTGATTAGCTCGAGGGTTTTTAAAAGGCGGTGAGGGGATTCATAAAAAACAATCGTTCTTTCTTCATTTACAAGTGCTTCCATTTTTTTATTTCTTCCTTTTTTTTGAGGAAGAAATCCTTCAAATATAAAACGATCGCATGGCAGTCCTGAATTTACCAGTGCGGGTATTATGGCAGTTGCACCAGGCAGGGTTTCTACAACAATGCCTTTTTCAATACATTCCCTAACCAGTAAAAAGCCGGGGTCCGAAATTCCGGGAGTTCCTGCATCAGATACCAATGCAATGGAATTACCTCCGTGGATTTCATTAATAATACCTGAAAGAATCTTATGTTCATTAAACTTATGAAAGGATCTCAGGCGGTTTTGGATATTATAATGTTTGAGGAGTATTCCTGTTTTCCGGGTATCTTCGGCAAGGATAAGGTCTACACTATTCAATATTTCAATAGCTCTAAATGTAATATCCTTAAGATTTCCAATTGGGGTAGGAACCAGGTATAATTTATTCATTTCCGGCACTTATAAATTTTCTTCTGATCAGGTTAAGCAGGCTTTGAGTGGCTTCGCTGTCCATATCCACAATTAACTGGCCTTTCAAATAATTATATGCTTCATTAAAATTTCCTGCCTTGTCAAGAAATTCAAGGCTTTTCTTAAAGTTTTCAGAATTTCCTTCAAATACTTCTCTGATAAAATAAAAGCGGTCATTTATTCCAATACTCCCCGATATACTTTCTATAGGGCCGCCCTGAAGATTTGAAAAACGCTCTTTATTCCCCTGGGCCAGTTTTTCATTTAAAAACTCTCCCTGTTTTTCAAGCTTCTCGGCTATGGTAATTTCTTTTTCCTTTCCTGGTGTTGGTTTCACTTCTGATGTTCCGGTTTCAATCAATTCGGTTTCCCCGGAAGGTTGGGGTTCAGTAGGAGGGGGGTTTGAAAATTCTTCTTTACTTTCAACCTGAATTTCATTCTCTAGTACAAAATCCTCCTTTTTTTCCCGGTCTTCATCCTCCTGTTTTGACTGCGACACAGTGATATCCTGATCCTCATTTTTTTTAAGGGATTTTTCAGTATGTCCATGTTCGCGGATCATTAACAATAACTCATAGAGGTTTTGAAGTTTATGAAGAGCAAGATCAATTTCGATGGAGGGTATGCTGGAATAATTTTGAAATTTACTAATGATCTTTTCTATTTCTTGTATATCTTTAGTAACTAATTCAAGAGTGTTCTTAAAACTCATATTTAATTGTATATTAATTGCTTTAACTGCAAAAATAACGATATTATTAAGAATATCTTATTCAATGTTTCTTGAAAATTCAATAAATAGCGAAAATAAGCGCGGATGGATCGAAGTCATTTGCGGTTCTATGTTTTCAGGGAAGACAGAAGAATTGATCAGACGATTGAAACGGGCAAAATTTGCAAAGCAAAATGTAGAGATTTTTAAACCACAGGTGGATAGAAGGTATTCTGAAGAGGAAGTGGTCAGTCATGATGAAAATGCAATCCATTCCACCCCGGTTTCAACCTCCAGGAATATTCTTTTACTGGCAAATAATGTTGAAGTTGTTGGAATTGACGAGGCGCAATTTTTTGATTTGGGTCTGATAGATGTATGTAATTCCCTTGCCAGTGACGGAATCAGGGTAATTGTAGCAGGACTTGATATGGATTATCTTGGAAGACCTTTTGGCCCCATTCCCGGACTCCTTTCCACAGCCGAATATGTAACAAAAGTACATGCAATTTGTGTAAAATGCGGGAATCTTGCTCATCATTCCCACCGCTTTTCATCAGGAGATAAGCTGGTTCAATTGGGTGAAACGGATAGTTACGAACCCCTATGCAGGCATTGTTTTAATGGCGAGAAAGTTAAGCAAAATCAGAGCAATTCAAGATGAAAATAAGCCTGGGTGAAATATCCGAAATTGTAAGTGGAAAATTATATGGTAATCCCGATACCCTTATCCGACATTTCCACATAGACAGCAGAAAGTATATTTCTCCTGAAGGCTCAGTTTTTTGTGCTTTAAAAGGTGAGAGGAACGATGGGCATCAGTATATCCCGGACTTGATTGAAAGAGGAATTTCCAGCTTTCTGGTGGAAAATTTACCGGGTGAAATAAAGGATGGGCTGAATTTTATCCATGTAAAGAATTGCATGAATGCCATGCAATTACTGGCCGGAAAAATTCGCAGGGATTATAAGGGAAAGCTGATAGGGATTACGGGAAGTAATGGAAAAACTATTTTAAAGGAATGGATTCACCAGGCTGTCAGCACAGAAAAAAAAGTATACCGGAGTCCGGAAAGCTATAACTCCCAGGTTGGAGTTCCGCTTAGTTTTTTTTTACTGGAAGAAGAAAGTGAAATGGCGGTAATTGAAGCAGGCATCAGCAGAAAGAATGAAATGCATAAGCTCGAATCCATCATTAAACCGGACCTGGGAATTTTTACCAACCTTGGAAGTGCTCACCAGGAGAACTTCAGGGATTTAGGGGAAAAACTGAAGGAAAAACTAATCCTTTTCAGGGACTGCAAAAAACTGATTTATTGCAAAGATGACCGGCTAATCCATGAGACTGTAATATCTTTGGATTCCAAAAT
>CBDUPM010000361.1:0-3666 GCA_965369105.1 uncultured Bacteroidales bacterium
CAAAAACAAAATCAAATGACAAGATATCAATGTAAGGTTTGCGGTTATGTGTATGATCCCGAAGAGGGCGACCCGGATGGTGGAATTGCCCCCGGAACAGCATTTGAGGATATTCCAGAGGACTGGCAATGTCCGGTTTGCGGGGTAAGTAAATCAGATTTGATAGCTATTGACTGAACAGTCCGCTGACCAGGCTCGGCAACCCCGGGTCTGCTGCACCCGGATCACTGACTCCTGATCAATTAATCACGGAATTACTTCCCTTACCACATCAATCAAGGTTCCATCCACCCATTTAATCCCGGCTATAATCTTTTCCCCGGTTTTGGGTTTTGCCGGTACTCCGCAAATTTTAATTCCTTCATTATAGAGTTCTTCTATACTTTTTAAGGGGAGCCCACTGTTTTTAACTTTTTCGATCAGGTCGGTCCTGATGGGATTCACCGCAATTCCTCTTTCTGTTACGATTACATCTATCAATTCACCGGGACCGCAAAGAGTGGTAACTTCTTCTTTAATAACCGGGATCCGGTCCCGAAATAGTGGAACAGGTAAAATAACGGTTTTGGAAAAGAGACAGTTTTGCCAGCCACCGATGCCGTGTAACAAATAGCCATCAGAATGAGTTACTACATTTGCGTTGAAGATTAAATCCACTTCTGTTGCCCCCAGATTAACCACATCCACCATCCCGGCAAAATTACCTGTACTGTGGTAATTATAACTGGTAAAGGGAGATGTCCAGGTATGAGCGGGGTTTTCTGCCATCGATCTCACCCCTTCCAGATCAAATGTTTGTCCGTCCAGGATATAATCAACCAAACCTTCCTCCAACATAGAGACCAGGTATTTATTACTTCCTCCGCGGGCAAAGCGGGCCTTAATATTTTTTTCTTTCATGATTTTCCGAAAATACTCTCCCACGGCCAGGGATGTCCCTCCTGCCCCGCTCTGGAAAGAAAAACCATCTTTTATAATTCCTGCAGCATCGCAGAATTTTGCTGTCAGCTCTGCCAAAAGTAAGCGGTCGGGCGATTTTGTTATCTCCGTTGTTCCTGAAATTATTTGGGATGAATCACCCAGGCTGTCAACAACTACCGTGTAATCCACATAATTGCCCTGAATCTGCCAGGGAATACAGGGAAAATCCACCAGGTTGTCGGTAACCACTATTACTTTATCCGCATATTGAGAGTCGGCCAGGGCAAATCCCAGCAATCCGCAGGCAGAATTCCCATAGAGGCCATTGGCATTTCCAAAAAAATCAGCTGTGGGAGCTCCAATTACAGCAATATCAATTTCGACTTCACCATCCTGAACGGCCTGGTAACGTCCTCCATGAGAACGCAATACAGCAGTTCCTTTCATTTTGCCCTCAGATACAAATTTACCCAGGGGTCCATTCATACTCCCTTCAATATGGTGTATGGTACCATCCTCCAGGTACTGAATCAGATGCTCATGGACCGGGAAGGAGGCGGATGGAAACCATCTTAAGTTTTTGACACCCATTTCCCTGGCAATATCAAATACCTGGTTAGCCAGGTGGTCACCGTTTCTTAAATGATGATGACTTGATATGGTCATTCCATCCTTCAGTCCTGCTGCTATCAGTGCTTCCTTCAGGGAAGACTTCAGTTTATTTCCATCATCAGGAAAATCGGAATTACTGGGAATTTTCGGCGAATGTTTCCTTCCTTCCGGTTTATACATCCCGACTCCTTTATAAGGAATTTGAATTTCACCATTGATTTCAACGGGAACCATTCTGCCTGCTGCGTTTTTTATCATTTTAGCCTTCATACTTTTTCCTCCAGTCGGGTTGAATCAGATTTAAACTCAATGCCTGGTCCATTATCTTTTGTGCTCTTTTTACCACCGGTGGATCTATCATTTTGGAACCTAGTGCCACCACACCCAGTCCTTTTTCACCAGCCAGGATAAATGCATTAATAATCTTTTCCGCTTTTTCAATCTCATCGGGTTCAGGGGCATAGGATTCATGAATGATCTTAATTTGACGCGGGTGAATACATCCCATTCCTTCAAAACCCAAAGACTTTGAGATTTTTATGGTAGATCGCAAACCCTCTTCATCGGCCACATCGGAAAAAACGGAATCTATGGCCTGAATACGTGCAGCCTTGCATGCATTTACAAGACGGGAACGTGCATACAGTGATTCAAATGCCTCCTGGGTCCTTTGAACACCCAGATCAGCCGTAAAATCTTCCAGGCCAATAGCCATTGCCGCAATATTGGGTGAGGATTTTGCTATTTTGAAAGCATTCTCTACTCCCAGGGCTGATTCGATAATGGGCATTAACCAAACCGGACTGGTAATCCCTGAGATTTTCTTAAGCCGGTCAATTTCCATTTCAACCCGTGAAATCTGTTCGGCATTCTCACATTTGGGAATGAGAATCATATTGACATGATGAGGAATAATATATTTTAAATCCTCAATACCGCCGGGAACCTGATTAATTCTTACCATTCTTTCCGCACCATAAAAGTTTACCTGCCTGAGGGCATTCCTCACCAGGAAACGGGCTTCTTCTTTCTTTTCCGGTGCAACCGAATCCTCCAGGTCAAGGATGATCCCGTCCGGACTGTGAACCCCGGCATTCAGCATCATAGCCGGATTATTACCCGGCAGATATAACCGGGATAAACGGAAGCGGTCTTTTTCACTTGAACCGGCATTTTCTGATATCAAATCAGGGTAACATTCCGTTTCCTTATTGCTGAATTGCCTGATGGCGGCTTCAAGTCTTGCCATTATCACGAATGGAAGGGATCCGCTGTCTTCTATTGAAATTTCTGCATTATCTATCTCAGACTTTTCCAGAACATCTTTTATCAACGCCCTGATACTTTCTTCATACAAGGCTTTGACTTTAGAAAGCAAATGTATTTTTATTCCTCCCGATTTTGTTTGCCGGATGCTTACAAAGCAATCGGACCGTATGCCCGGACCTTTGTTTCCTGCTGAATAATGTTTTTCCATGGTAGTGTATTAATCGACATAAAATTAGCTTTTAGGTGCAATTAATTTCGTTTTTAATGTATGTTAAAAAAAATGAAAATCGGGGAAGACTTCGGGCTAAACGTGAAAATTTCTATTCAGAATACCAAATTTCCTGCAATAAGTAAAAAGCTGTTAATTAATTTATCCCTGTGGAATCATTAACCAAAAAAAAGTATTTATTTGTATTTTTATTAGTTTTAAGCTTCATTTTTAATGATATAAATCTAAAACATTAATTATCAGTATTTTATGTTTTACGCTTTACATGAATAGCCTGGTAAAAAAAATTGAATCCATAAGAAAAATACACTTTTACAATGAATATGACCCTGAAAGATTTAATCGTTATTGCATCCATAATTTTATTTTCATGGCTGACATCATTTATCATCAGAAAAATCCTGAATTTTTACATCAAACGGAATTCCATCATTTTAAAAGCGGATCCAACCACTTTTTCCTTCATTAAAAATTCGGTTTCATTTATAATCTACACCATAGCATTTTTTCTTATTATCGGTCATATTCCCCAGTTTAAAGCCATTACCGACAAACTTGTCATTGGAGCCGGTATCCTTACTGCCATAGTTGGTTTTGCCTCACAAAAAGCTTTTTCAAATATTATCAGTGGGATT
>CBDUPM010000362.1:0-3663 GCA_965369105.1 uncultured Bacteroidales bacterium
TTAAAATTGTTTTAAGGAAGGGGGGTGCTGATGTGCTAAATTGCTAATGTGCTAAAAAACGAATGAATTAAATTCAAAATGGTTGGGGAACAATGAATGTTTCCAAAAAACAGGCATGCATATTGGATTAATATAATAATCAACAATTCGAATCATTCCATTGTTATTATCTTTGAAGCTTAAAATTGACTGACATGCCTATAAATGTACCCAATAAATTACCTGCCATAAAAGAACTCCGTAAAGAGAATATCTTTATTATGGAAGAGTCAAGGGCAATGCATCAGGATATACGGCCCTTACGGGTGGCGCTTTTGAATCTGATGCCCGTAAAGCAGGTTGCGGAAACCGATCTGATCCGGAATTTATCCAATACATCCTTACAGGTGGAACTGGATTTATTATTTATGGATGAGCATGAATCCAAAAATACTCCCAGGGAGCATATGGAAGTTTTTTATAAAACTTTTGACGAGATAAAAGATCAAAAGTATGATGGTTTAATAATTACAGGAGCACCTGTGGAATTGCTGGAATTTGAGCAGGTAGATTACTGGGAAAAACTCTGCGAAATAATGGAGTGGAGTAAAACCAATGTTACCAGTACTTTGCATATATGCTGGGGTGCCCAGGCAGGACTATATTACCATTACGGAATTCAAAAATACCCCTTACCGAAGAAAGCTTTTGGGGTTTTTGATCATAATATTACAAATCGAAAGCATCATCTTGTACGCGGATTTGATGATGTTTTCCCGGCACCTCATTCCAGGTATACTGAAAACCGGATAGAGGATATCAGGAAGCATAAGGATATTTTCCTTCTGGCATGGTCAGAAAAAGTTGGGAGTAATATTGTACTTTCGAAAGACAATCGTCAAATATTTATTTCAGGACACCTTGAATATAATCCACTAACTCTTAAAGCGGAATATGACAGGGATGTGGCTCGAGGAATTGAAATTGATATCCCTGATAATTACTTTCCGGAAAATAATCCGTCAAAAGAACCTGTTATCCGGTGGAGAGCCCACGCGAATCTTTTGTTTTCTAACTGGTTGAATTACTATGTATATCAGGTTACACCCTATGAATGGTAATGAATAGTAAAACAGAGAAGAAATAACTGCAGGGAATTTTAAAAGCTTGAAATTTTTAATGTCAACAACTTAAAAATTTGCAATTATCTCTAAGTAAATACCTGAAAATGATTTATTTATTTTTGAGATGGGTTTTTGAGCTGAAGGAAAAAATTTCGGATTCTGTCCTTGCTATTGATAAGAGGCTATCCAGTTCTCTTGCAACATCCGGAAAATCATGGGCAATGTTAAAGTTCTCTCCGGGATCCTCAGAAAGGTCATATAATTCGATAGGAGAGTCGGGATTTTTTAAAACATTGTATCTGATTCCTTTCCAATTGTTTTTCCGTATAGCAACGCGTCCTCCCTTTTCATGAAATTCCCAATAAAGGTATTCATGTTTTTTCTGATTATCCTGACCAAGAAGTGAAGGTAATATCGATATTCCATCAATATTTTGCGGAGATTCCACTCCAGCAATTTCAGCAAAGGTGGGCAGCATATCCCAAAAGGCTGAAATATGATCTGAAGATGTTCCTGCTTCTACTTTTTCCGGCCACCAGGCAATCATAGGAACATGAATTCCTCCCTCATACAAGTCTCTTTTATACCCTTTGAAAATTCCGTTACTGTCAAAAAAGTCAGGATCGGCTCCGGCCTCCTGATGTGGACCATTGTCAGAAGAGAATATAATTAAGGTATTTTTATCAATTCCCAGATCCCTTAATTTCTGCACAATCTCTCCCACCTGATCATCCAATATGTTTATCATAGCTGCGAATGCTGCATGGGCTTCAGCTTGTGAACCGTATCTTCCCTGCCGGAAACCTTCACCTTCGTCCGTTCCAACGTAGGATTTTTCGGGATCTAATTTTCCACGATATTTTTCCATGTACTCTTCCTTTGCAAAAAGTTCAGCATGGGGAATTATCGAAGGATAATACATAAAGAAAGTGGTGTCTTTATTGTTTTCGATAAAATCAATGGCATGCTTGTGGATAATATCGGGTGCATAATCCACATTTTCACCATCAGCATTTCCTTCCAGTATAAATTTTTCCTGGTTAATTCTTAAATAATAAGGATAGTAATGATGACCCAATCGCTGGCAATTGTATCCCATAAACTGATCAAAGCCCTGGTTATTTGCATCACCTTCAGAACCCGGAAACCCCAGGCCCCATTTTCCAAATCCCCCCGTAACATATCCTGCATCTTTCAATAATTCCGCAATTGTCAATGACGAGTCTGGCAGTGGCCATTGTCCTTCGGGCTTAATTTCTTTATTTCCTCTCACAGGGGTATGACCAGTATGCTGCCCTGTCATTAATGCAGAACGGGAAGGGGCACATACGGTTGATCCGGAATAGTGATTGGTAAAAACCATGCCTTCTTCAGCCAGTTTATCGATATTTGGGGTGCTAAATTTAGTCTGGCCATTAAAACCTAAATCACCGTATCCAAGGTCATCAGCCAGGATATAGATTATATTGGGTTTATTTTTAATCTCATCTTTTTGAGTATCATCATTTTTTGAATTGTTCTGACCACAAGATGAAAGCATTGATAATGTAATAACTGTAGCAAGGGAAAGTTTTTCCGTTTTCATGAAAAAAGAAATTTTGTTGTTGAAGTAAAAGCAAATGTATGTTTTTTAGAGAAAGATTTTCAATATTTCCATCGATTTAGTTTCCGAAAACTTTTTTTGCTTTTTTCTCTTTCCGTCTAAGCCCAACTATTTTAGAAAGCGCTATCAATTATCTCCTGCACAACCTCAGGATTTAGCAAGGTGCTGGTATCGCCCATATCCTCCAAATCTCCAGCAGCTATTTTTCTTAAAATGCGCCGCATAATTTTGCCCGAGCGGGTTTTAGGAAGACCTGATGTAAATTGAATTTTATCCAGCTTGGCGATTGGTCCGATATGTTCGGTTATGATCTGGTTTATTTCTTTTCGGACATTTTCCTGAATTCTGGTTTCACCAAATTCTTTCAGGATCACAAATCCATAAAGTGCGTTTCCTTTTATTTCATGAGGAAATCCGACAATGGCCGATTCAGCAACCGCAGGGTGCTCGTTCACGGCGTCTTCGATAGGGGCCGTTCCCAGGTTATGGCCTGAAACAATTATAACATCATCCACTCTTCCTGTTATCCTGTAATATCCCACTTCATCCCTGAACGCCCCGTCACCGGTAAAATACTTATTTTCGAACCGGGAAAAATAAGTATCCCTGAACCTTTCATGATCCCCCCAGATGGTTCTGGCCATGGAAGGCCATGGAAATTCGATACAGAGATTCCCATTTACCTGGTTTCCTTTGATTTCATTCCCTTCTTCATCCAGAAGAATAGGTCGTATCCCCGGGAAGGGCAGGGTTGCGTAAGTGGGTTTCACCGGAGTTGCAAATGGAATAGGAGAGATAAGTATGCCCCCGGTTTCCGTTTGCCACCATGTATCCACGATAGGACTCTTCTTTTTCCCAATATTATCATTATACCAGTGCCATGCTTCTTCATTTATGGGTTCGCCCACTGAACCTAAAACTTTAAGACTGGAAAGGTCGAATTTTTCAACATGTTCA
>CBDUPM010000363.1:0-3659 GCA_965369105.1 uncultured Bacteroidales bacterium
CTGAGGAAACTGTATTGAGATCCGTCACCCAGGCTTCTGAAATCATCCGATGGAGTATTTAAATCCGTACTGAGATTATATTTATAGCTATTTACCATATATCGGAATCCTGCGTTAATCAATAAGCTATGACCCGATTCGGTCTTATTTGTATAAGTAAGAGTGGTATGATTTTGGGTTGAACGGAATTCATATACGAAATCCCCGGGACTGTTAAAAGCAGAGTCTATTTGTACGATTCCAATATCCGGAAGGAAAATATTTTCTCTTGATTGAAACGATCATTAAATCTGTAATTTGCTTTTACAGAAGAAAGAAAGTGATAATTCCGGTTTGTTCCCAGGGCATTTTCCACAATTGCTGTAGGATTACTGTTATTGAATACATTACCTACATCATCCAGGTAGGTCAATTGATCTCCTGTTTCGGTATTCCTGGCATAAGGGGCCATAATCGGGGGCATAGTTACGGCTGAAATCAGGGGATTTTTCCATGTATTGGGTCCATGATTTGCGAGTTCGCTATCGGCCAGACTTAATTTTGCATTCGGGGTTACCGAGAACTTATCAGAGATATTAATTCTTCCGTTAATTCTCAAATTAAAGCGGGTATAGCTTGAATTATTCAAGATTCCCTTATGTGACAAATAGCCGGTAGAGATATTATAGGTTGCGATATCATCACCCCCCTTTAAAAAGAAATGAAACTTTGATACAGCGGATGGGGAAAAAACTTCATCCTGCCAATCGGTATCATTATTATACTTATAGTAACCAGTGGAAGTTGCAGGCCCGTTCAGCCAGGGATAGGCATCATCAATAGAAGTAGCCAGACCACGGGAATTATAAACTTCCGTAAAATAAGTTTTAAATTCATCTGTACTCAATAATTCCTGCTTTTCAGGTGCAAGTGAAATACCTCCATAAGCTGAAAACTTAATAGCAGAACTGGTTTCTCCTTTTTGCTCGGTATTTACATTAATAACCCCGTTGGATCCTGCAGAACCCAGGTAGGAAAGTCCATCTTTAATTACGGTAATATCCGAAATATCATCTATGTCTACAATATCCATCGGATTCAAAGCGAATCCGTCCATCAGGCTGAATTTGGCATATGAATAATCGTAAATCATCCCATCAATAAAAAGCAAGGGTTCATTTTCAGCATATAGAGATGACAATCCCCTTATGTTCATATAGGTCCTTTGCCCGGGCATTCCCGATTGTCGGACAACATTTAGACCGGGTACTTTTCCTTCAAGTGTTTGATCGAATGAAGAAGCATTACTTAAGTCCAAATCCGCAGCGGAGAAGGAATTTACTGAAAATTCTGCATCCTTTATTGCCATTGAACCCAGTGGGGTGTTGAAACTGTTGTTAAGGGACTTGTAACGGGAAGAAACCAATGATACAGCAAGGTATTCCCTGCCATTCAGGTAAATACTTTGTTTATTATATCCCGGCAGATTTATAATTAACTCGGCTTGCAAATCCGGAACTGAGATTGTAAATTCTCCGTTTTCGTCTGTACTTACCGAATTACCTGTGGAGGAAACTGAAATTGAAACCAGGGCCAGGGCTTGCCCTGTTCCGGATTCGGTCACTACACCTGTTACTTTTACCTCATCCTGAGCCAGCAAGGGTTGAATAAAAAGACTGGAAAAAAACAGGATCAGAAGAGTTAAACAGGTCGAATATGAGTATTTTTTTGTCATTTCAAAGCTGTATTTAATTATTGGCAGGTTTGTTTAGTTTAGTTTATTAATCTACGGGTGTGAGGATTACCGTATCCCAGAATAACAATCCCGGACTTTGAGTTACCACTTTAATAGTATGTCGTTCGGTTTCCGTCCAGTTAAACTCTCCCCAGCTGGTGGTTTCAGCAGGATCTGAAGAATTTACCTGGGCAGTATTCACTCCGTCAACATAAACGTTGTAATTTGTTTGTCCACTCCAGAGATTTGCCGTCATAATATACTTCCCTTTCATAATTTTCGGAGTAGTAATTTCGACCCACCACCATCCGCTCATACTGAGGCAGTCATCATTAAGCAGTTTCCCGGTATCATGATCTTTAAAATAATACAGAAGATATTGTCCTTCCCATTTTATATATTCAAAAGTATTTTGCCCGTCGAACCATCTTGAATAATACTTTCCGAAATAGTCTCCCTGTTGCAGGTCAAAATAATCGGTCGTTTCGAAAACAATTTTGGTTGGTTCAGGTTCGAAAACCGGAAGTAAATCATCAATAGCATGTATGGCTCCGTTCTTTGCCGGGTAATTTGATTCTTCAATAATAAATCCGGTATACTCTTTGGTCTGATTATCATTGTTCAGTTTATAGTCCGTATCAACCGTAATGGAAATATTATTATCATAGGAAAGTATAGGGTATACCCTTGTTTCCAGATCATTCAGATGATATGTCCCTCCCAGGCAATGATATTCCATATACCTGTAAAAACCATTATTGATATAGGTGAGACTATCCGGTGCATCCGTAAAATAATCAATGAACTGATCAATGTTATTTATACCATAACGATTAAAAATGCTATCGGCCACCGCAAATATTGTAAACCTTGTACGTGCCATTTTTGCTCCATAAGGAAAATCAATGATATTGAGGGTATCTTTGAGTTTTGTCCGGTTCAGTCCTTCTGTAAATAAGCTGAAGGAAGGATTTGCCTGTAGAATTTCATATACACTCAATTTAACGGGTTCAATTACTTTATCAATCAGGTGAACAACTCCGTTGGCAGCTTGTATATCCCTTTTGATGATATAACTGCTTTTGTTTACAACTATATCGGCACCATCGAATTCTGTCACCAGGTAATCTCCCAGGGCATTTGGATCACGAATAGCTCCCAATCCGAAATCTCCTGTTTCCATTTTACTTGGCACAAGGTGATTCAGAGCAAGATTCTTTAAAAGGACTGTATCCATATCTTCGAAAGAACTTACGCCTATTTCTTTGTAATATTCTTCCATTACCTCATTCTTGGGTAAAAAGAGTGTATAGGGTCCTCTTACTGCCAGGATACTGTTTAAACCTGTTCTTTCCAGTATTCCATTGAACTCAGAATATTCATCATTACTGGAAACATATTCAGAAATAACCTGGTCAACAGACTTTACATCCCAAAGAATGGGATCCTCGTTACAGCCCAACAAAAAGAAAGCCAGTAAAAACAACTTCCCTCCTCCTGAAAACATATATTTTAACGATTTTTTCATATCAATGTGTTTTTATTTTTTCTAACGATCGTAAAATGGATTTTGCTCCAGATTCTGATTGTAAATAAGTTCATTCTCTGGTATTGGAAGATAATAACTAAGGGTATCAAACACTTTTGTTCTCAATACTGCCTGTTGCTTAATATCTGCTCCTGATAAAATCATTTGAATGATCAGTTGCTTATTCGCAAACTTGTCTCTTTTAGCTGCACGTAATAAATCAAACCATCTTTTTCCCTCAAGTAAAAATTCTCTTCCTCTTTCATCCAATAATTCCTGGCGTAAAATTTCTTTATCAAAACTGGGCACATAGGGCATTCCGGCTCTGATAAGGGTTTCTCCAATTAAATTATTTGCTTCTCCGTATTGGTCCAGCTCGATCAGTTGAAGAAATAAACAGCGGTTACGGCGCACATG
>CBDUPM010000364.1:0-3647 GCA_965369105.1 uncultured Bacteroidales bacterium
CTTACTGCTTTCAGCATCATTTGTTTTCTCTCAAACGGACATGGTTTTTACGGATTCTATGATTTGCTATAGTTATAAAAGCCCATCCGATTCCTCTCTCAAGTTCAGGTTTATTTATAAATATGATTTAAAGGAAAAATTAAAATATAGTGCATTTTATTTCCGGGATCAGGAGAAAAGGAAATGGAACCCGGTTTATAAGACAAACCTGAGTTATAATTACACCGAAAATACCATCCTTTACGAGTACTTTTTTTGGGATAATAAATTGAATCTTTGGGGAGCAAAGGAAGAGTTTGAAAGAATCAGAAATCCGGAATATGAAAATTATTTTCCCGAATTCAGCTATGATGTGGATATACTTTCCAACTTAAAGACTAAAACTCATAAATTTGAATATAGAGCAGATAATTATAATAATAAATTTTTAGATAAGATCTAAAGGTGGGATCCGGATGAAGAGAGCTTTCAACTAATTGAAAAATATTTCTTTTACAGGGCGGGTTATTTTATAAAAGAATATAAATCTATTTGCGATGGGGAAAGTTATATATGGCAGGGTCAGGAATTTAGCTCCCGAGGAACCCGAACAAACCATTTTTATACCACTACAGGACGAGACAGTATAAGGCAACTCACTCTTTTTGTAGAATCCTTACCCGCAGATTTTTCTATTCTTGGATTAAATCATGTAAATGAATTTCAGGAAGTAAGCTATACAGCACCTGAAAATCCGTCAGTAAATTATAGCTGGTCGGCAAAAAATGCTCTTTCTGTTGAAACTGTTGAAAATAACAGGATTAGAGTTTTATGGGGATCTGAGGGGGAAGGAGAGATAATTGCCTATGCTGAAAATAATAAAGATTGCAAAAGTGACATGGTTCAGATAGAGGTGTTGATCAGAAATACAGATATCGAAGAGCCAACGGGGTTATATGATTCCCAGAACAAAGAGATAAGAATATTTCCAAATCCTCTAAGTGATTATTTAAGGGTAATTAAACAAAATTCATTAACAATAAATTACAGCTTGACTAATATTAAGGGTAAAGTAGTATTAAACGGAGAGTTATTAAATACTACAGAAATAATTGATTTTTCTAACTTCGAAAAGGGAATATATTTATTACAGCTTGAGAATTACGGCACTTATAAAATTGTGAAGAATTAAGGCTGGAAATTTTATTCAAATTCATTTATCCCTCTAATTTCATCTCAAGCCCAAAGTTCAAATCCCTATCCGTATTAGGTAAAGCGTTTTTCTACCGTGTTAATCTACACAAATACAATTTTTGTCCATATAATTATTTCCCTGATCCTTCTTTGACCCTGGGAAAAGTCAGTTTAAATTGGAATGAATCTAAATAACATTTGACTTGCATAGGGAAAATGATTTATATTTATAGAGGGAATGGGGGTTGGTTCAGGGAAACACGACTTTTGGGAGTGTGCGAATAAAAAGGAGGTTATTGAATTAGTCCGGGTTAGCACCCGGGGGTAGCGGGTGCTTGGTTCTGGGTATCCGTTTGTCAGGTGCTGTTGCTTCTGTTGAAATTTCAAATAATTAGAACATTAGCAATTTAGCACAGGTGTTATTTTTTTCAGACATACATTTTAAACCCTTTTACTATTAAAAAAATGAGAAAATTTAAACTCCTCTTTTTATCTTTTTTGATAATTACACCCTTCTTAAAACTTCACTCACAAGCTGTCCCTTTAAATCCTGTTTCGTACCGGATATTTTCCCCCTTTCAGTTTAATCCGGCCATCGCAGGTAGTAAAGATTTCTCATCTTTAAATATAATATCTGTTTTTCAGGACGGAAACGCCTCCAACCTTCTTAGCGCTGAAGGAAGGTTGACAAAAAAGGGAAATGGTTATTTTTCTTCAGGGGGAAACCGGGAATTCAGCAATTTTGGAATAGGGGGATCAGTGTTTAAGGATTTAAATGGAAATTCGACCCAATTGGGAGGAAGTGTTAGCGCAGCCTATCATATTCCCTTAAGTAAGAACAGACTATCTTTTTTATCTATTGGAACCTCTGTAAAAGGAGTTCAGAACAGCCTTGAATATGGAACTTCTGTTGACAGTCTGGGTGCTTTAAGTCCTAAAGAGACTTTTTTTCCAAACATTGATCTTGGAATATATTTTTACAGTGGAAATATCTTTGCAGGGATTTCGGCAACCAATCTTCTGGGAAATCCCGAAGAAGCCGATAGCCTTGGGAATTATGAAATTCCTGTATCTCAGACATACAATTTTAATATTGGATTTAAAATAATGCTAATACCATCCATAAACCTTGTCGTCGAACCATCCATCCTTTTTGAAATGGAGAATTTAGATGAAATAGAACCAACAGAGGTTTTGCATCCATTGGTGAAAGTTTATTTGGAAGAATTCTGTTTTGGCATGTATTTCTATGATAAGGATGTAACATCATTTTTTTTCCAATACCGATATCCGGGTTTTTATTTAGGTGCTTTTTATGGATTAAAGAAGAACTCTGCTTATTATTTGAATAAACCCCTTTTAGAGTTAACGGCCGGGGTAAATTTGTCGAGAAAAGGGATGAAAGTTCGGAGAAGCAGTCACTGGTAAATCTTTAAGGCTTAAGAAATACAGGCAGTATAAATTAGCAAATTTTATTATCTGAATCTCATAGATCTTCAATTTATAAAATCATGAAAAGTCTTGATCATATTGAAACCAAAATCTTCTCAGGTCATTCTGATGTCTCCGGGAGAATAATCTACGGATACTTATTTAATAATTTTAAAGCAAATAGAATAATTTATATCAAATGAAAATTTCACAATTAATATTCTTATTATTCTTTCTTAACTCAGGATTTTATTGCATTTATGCAAAATCCTTTTCATTTCCTCGAGATATAGAAAATAGTGATTCAATAGAAAATAGCAGCCCCATTATCCTCAAAGAATTCCCGCTGGAGTTATTTTCTCCGTCAAATGGTGTGCAGTTTTACCAGGAAGGGATTGTTTTTCTTTCAAATTCCAAAACTAAAACAAGAATGTCTCCCAAGCATTTGTCTTTTGGCACAGTGGATGCATATTATGCAATTCTTAAGGATTCAATTTTAAGTCAGGCACAAAAATTTTCGCCTTCTTCTACTTTTCCATATCCTGCGGATGCTATCTCATTCAGTTCTGATTTCAAAAATATGTATTATACCATGATTTCAAAGGGAAATGGGAAAGAGAAGATTTATTCAGCTGAATATTCTGAAACTTCAGGGAGCTGGACTTTTAACCAGGAACCATTAAGTTTTTGTCAGGGGAACTCCATTTTTACTCATCCGGCAGTTTCTTCTGACGGAGAACTTTTGATTTTTGCATCCGACAAAACGGGGACGAAAGGAGGAATGGATTTATATGTTACTAAAAAGGACGGAAATAGATGGACTACTCCTAAAAAATTACCGGAAATGATAAACAGTAATCAAAACGAGATGTATCCATTTCTCGATACCGGCAATAATCTTTTCTTTTCATCGGATGGATTGCCGGGTTTTGGGGGATATGATATTTACGGAGCCGGATTTAATGGAGAAAGTTGGGGCCCTCCTGTTAACCTGGGTGACCGGTTCAATACTGTTCAGGATGATGTGGCATTTACAATTGATA
>CBDUPM010000365.1:0-3631 GCA_965369105.1 uncultured Bacteroidales bacterium
TCCAAAGGCAGTCAGGGCCAGCATTTCCATACCCAGTATCCTTGATCCGATTGAAATAAATGGGAGGCTGCTGGTTGATGGAGGATTGGTAAATAATTTTCCTGTCGATCGTGTCAAAGAAATGGGGGCCGACATAATTATTGGGGTCGATGTTGGCTTTACTTATTATAAAAAAGATGAATTAAATTCTATTTTCAGAATTCTGGAACAATCTGTTTTCTTTTATGGGGATGAGAAAAACCAGAGAAATAAGAAAATGTGTGATATTTTGATAAAACCTGAATTTGGAAGCTATAGTTCAACCAGTTTTTCTGAAGCTGACACCCTCATAGCTATTGGCGAGGCAGCTGCCAGGAAAGCCGTACCCCTGCTAAAAGCACTTATCGATTCATTAAATATTCCAACTGCTCAAACCTTGGCTCCTCATAATATTCCTGTAAAAGATTCCCTGCTTCTGACAGAAATCAGAATCAGAGGATTATCAAAGGTTTCAGGTCAGCTTGTAACCGGGAAACTTCAACTGGAAATCCTGGATAAGGTGACTCCCAATGACCTGGAAAGAGCCATGGAAAGACTTTATTCCAGCTTATATTTTGAAAAGGTGAGCTATGAACTGATTGACCGGAATGACGGGGTGGGCCTTATCATTGATATTGTGGAGGCTAAAGGAGGTCAATTCCGCCTGGGTATGCACTATGATACCAATTACCGCTCGGCCATCCTTTTAAATGCCACTTTTCGGAATTTGATCCTGGACGGATCGAAAATCAGCACTTCTTTTTCTTTGGGTGAGAATCCTTATTTTGAAGCTTCCATTTATAAAGATAATGGATGGAGACCCGGTTTTGGCTTAAAGTTTAATTCCAGTAAACTTGATGTCTATTTATATGATGAAGGTAATAGAATTTCTTCCCTGGCCTATAATGAGAGCAAGGTTCAGTTATACACTCAATCCGTTTTCTGGAATTATTATGCCCTTGGAGCAGGTCTTGAATATGAATATGTAAAATTAAGACCCAAAATTGACCCTACCCTGGGTATAATTCCTACGGATGAAGAATATTTGAACTATTACGGATTTATTAAAATGGATTCATATGATAATGGCTATTACCCCTCACGAGGTATAAAGGTGGATGCCCGGCTGAAGTTTATTACCCGTGAATATGACAATGCCATTCTTTTCGCGGTTGGAAGATTCAGCAAAGCAATTCCGCTCTCACATAAGTTTACATGGATTCATCAGGTATATGCCGGGTTAGTTGATGGTGACTCCATTCCGTATCAGTACAATTTTTATACAGGAGGATCAAATCCAACCACCCGAAACGGTCTTTTGCCCTTTACAGGATTGGATTATATGGAAATCGTGGATAAAAACGCATTAATCTATGCTACAGATCTTCAATACCAGGTATTTCCGAACATATATCTGGTCTCGAAGTTTAATATCGGCAATCTGAGAAGCAGCTTCAAAGACCTTTTTACTACTGATAAGATCATAGGAGGCTATGGCATTACCCTGGGCTATGATAGTTTTATCGGACCCATTGAAGTAAGTGCCCAAAAACGAATTGGGCAGTCCGGATTGCTTGGATTTATAAATATAGGATTTTGGTTTTAATAATAATGTGATATTTAATTTGTCAGACTTGTAAATCATGATGCATTTCTTTACTTTCGCTGCTAAACACCTGAATTTTAACGGGATGAAAATCCAGCTCAGCTTTATAGTCTTTTTATTTCTTCTTTCCTTTTGTGCCCCCCAAAAGAAAGCACAAATCCTGTATGTCAATTCCTACCACGAAGGTTATCCTATGAGTGATGAAATAATGAATACCATAAAAGAAGAGTTTAAGGGTAAAAATGTGGAACTTCAGACATTCTTTCTGGATTCAAAACAGTATCCTCAGGAAGAATCCATAAAAATCAATGCCAGGAGAGCTGCGGAAATTTCAAAACTTTATCAACCCGACTTAATTATTTTATCAGATGATAATGCCGTAAAATATTTCGGAAGTGTTTATAAAGACAGCCTGGATCTTCCCTTTGTTTTTTGTGGAGTAAATTGGGACGATGCCGTCTACAACCTTCCAAAGGATCAATTTACAGGTATACTTGAAATTTTATACGTTAAAGAAAGCATTGATTACCTGAAACAAACCTGGCCACAAGCAAGTAAACTGGGCATTTTATCTGAAAACACCAATTCAGAAAGAAAAAACCAGGTGTACCTGAACCAACTCACAACCATGACCAATGAGTTCAGACTAGTAGACGATTTTAATCAATGGAAACAAATGTTCCTGGAGTTAAATCAAACCTGCGATATGATATTTCTTCCTACCAATGGAGCTATAAAAAACTGGGATGATGACCTGGCAGTGGAATTTGTAAAAACTCATATAAAGATTCCGGTATTTACCTGTGATGATTTTATGATGAAATATTGTGCATTTGGTATGACAAAAATATCAGGAGAACAGGGTGAATGGGCTGCCAATGCTGCCTGGATGATTATAAACGGTAAAGATATTTCGGAAATACCGGTAGTTAAAAATCAAAAGTTTGTGTACTGGTTTAATCCGGAAATCGCCGATTTGATAAACTATGAACCCAAGGATCAAAAAGATTTTAAATACTACCCCAAAGATTATAAATTCCCAAAGAAAAAATAGTATTCATTTCTCCGGTTCATCAAAGTTTTCGGACTTTTTGATTTTTGGTTGCTGCATCCACCATTTTTGCCCAGCTAACTTGTTTTTTTGTTTCTATTGATTCATACACCAGACCTTCACTGGTTTTAATAATAATGCATTCCCCCAGCTCATATCTCAAGGATAAAACTTTATCTCCTTCCTTAATGGGAATTCCATCAAGATCCGTAAAATTCAGCTCTGAACTTTTGTTAGGTTTTCGGTTGAACAGCCCCATTTTTATAAAATTGAATGAAAACGAAATTAATAATAATTAAACTACATCCCAAGCACTGTCTTAAGTTTTGATAAACCTGAACGGCTTACCGGAACTTTTTTTCCATTTTTTAAAACCAGGATGCTTGATGATTTTTCATAAGGTTCAATTTTTTGAATCCGGTCAAGTCTGACTATATAAGACCGATGCACTCTTAAAAATGTTTTTGAATCGAGATGCTTTTCAAAGAAGTTCATTGTCTTTTGTTTCAAATATTTTTTCTCACCGGTATAAATCATAACATAATCATCCTGAGCCTCGATATAGTCGACCTGATCCACTGCCAAAACCTCTATTTCATTCCTTGATTTTACCACTATCCTGTTTAAAATTTCCTTTTTACTATCAATTGAATTCTCAAGTTTGGACAGGAAATCTTCATTCCTTAGATTTTTCTTTTCAGAAACCTTTTGAATGGCCGCATCAAACCTTTCTTTACTAAAGGGCTTTAACAAATAGTCAACAGCATTCATTTCAAATGCTTTAATTGCATACTGATCATAGGCTGTAGTGAAAATTATCATAGGTTTTTTTTCCAGTACTTCCAATAGCTCAAATCCACTTAGTTTAGGCATTTGAACATCAAGAAAAACAAGATCAGGATTGAGTTCATTGATGGCTTTTAATCCGGAGAAACCATCGGAAAATTCCCCTATGA
>CBDUPM010000366.1:0-3614 GCA_965369105.1 uncultured Bacteroidales bacterium
GCGAAAACATTCTGAATACTTGTCAGTTTCTTTAGCTTCCTGAGAATTTCATTTTCAAAATTTTCCTGATAGTCCCCACTCACCAGCATAAGAAAGTCAATCCCCTTCAATTCCTCTAACATCAGGCCTCTGTCAGATTTATTGGATATTATCCTGAAATTAATATAGTTGTCGTGACCGGTATAAATGAAAGAAGAATAATAACAGTCTTCACCCAGCTTTTTATTGTATACCGAATAATCATCCGTCCTTACAAAATCCATTAAAAGGTTTTCATTCAAATCCCATATAAATTTATAGTCCTTTTCGAATGACACCATTGCAAATAGCAGGAAATCATAATCAGGGGTGAAATCGAGTATAAGTTTTTTAGTCACTTTGCAGGCTTAATATTCAAATGCAAAATAATATAAAAAAGCCATGGAAAAAACTCAGTCATGAAGAATATTTTCAAGGGCTGCCTTTGCTGCTTTTTGTTCAGATTCCTTTTTAGAATTTCCTATTCCCCTTCCAAGCTCTTCATTCATCATCTTAATGTAACTTACAAAATGGATCTGATTGCTGCTTTTATTCAACTCTTCATGTGATTCAAACAGCACTTCCACTTTATTTTTCTGAGCCCATTCAATAAGCTTACTTTTATAATCGGATTCTGACTGTCTCAATTTTTCTATATCGACATAATGATTGATTATCCTCTCAATAAAATTATAGGTTTTCCTGTAGCCTTTATCCAGGAATATAGAACCAATAAGTGCTTCAAAAGCATTTCCATATAAATGTTTGGCTATATTGGTAGGGTTGGTATGACTGACAATCAATTGGTTTAATCCCATCCTGTAAGCCAGAAGGTTGAGATGCTTCCGCTTCACCATTTTGGACCTCATTTTTGTTAAAAAACCTTCATCTTTATTAGGAAAACGATGAAAAAGATAATCCGCCACAATGGTGTCTAAAATGGCATCCCCCAGGAATTCGAGTCTTTCATTGTTTACCACCTCACCATCGGGCAAAACGATGGAAGCTGACTTATGAATAAAGGCCATTTCATACAATCTTATCCTTCTGGGTACAAAACCCAGAATAGGTATAAGTTTTCTAACAAGTTTACGATTTCTGCTAAAAGGAATAAATACGAGTTTTCCGATGCTCGTTAACAAAGCTTATTCGCTAAATTTTTTAAAAATAACTGAGGTATTATGTCCTCCAAAACCAAAGGTGTTGCTTAAACCAACATTTACAGTTCTTTTCTGAGCTTTGTTTGGAGTTAAATTCAATTTTGGATCAATCTGCGGATCTACATTGTCCAGATTTATGGTAGGGGGTATAATTCCATTTTTTATGGACATAATTACGGCAATAGACTCCACTGCTCCGGCGGCACCCAGAAGGTGGCCTGTCATTGATTTTGTTGAACTGATATTTAATTTATAGGCATGTTCTCCAAATACCTTTTTGATGGCAACTGTTTCGGGTATATCACCCACAGGTGTTGAAGTTCCATGAACATTAATATAATCGATATCAGTGGTTTTCATCCCTGCGTCTTTCAGGGAACGTTCCATGGCCAGTGTGGCTCCTATACCATCCGGGTGGGTAGCGGTAAGATGAAAAGCATCGGCTGATAGTCCGCCTCCTGCTAATTCAGCATATATTTTTGCTCCTCTTTTCATGGCATGATCGTAATCTTCCAGAATCAAGGCGCCTCCCCCTTCTCCCATTACAAAACCGTCCCGATTTGCATCGAAAGGTCTTGAGGCAGTTTTGTATCCTTCATTATTGGCAGAAATGGCTTGCATACTGTTAAATCCACCCATTCCGGCTTCATTTATAGAAGCTTCTGATCCTCCTGCCACAAAGATATTTGCTTTCCCCAGGCGAATCAGGTTAAAGGCATCAATAAGGGCATTGGTTGAAGATGCGCATGCAGAAACAGTTCCATAATTGGGTCCTCTGAAACCATATTTAATGGAAATATGGCCGGCTGCGATATCCGAAATCATTTTTGGAATAAAAAACGGGCTGAACCGAGGAGTATAATTCCCCTCGACAAAGCCCTTCATTTCATCCATAAATGTTTTTATCCCTCCGATTCCTGAAGCCCAGATTACTCCGACTTCATTGGTATCAATTGCTTCAAGATCCAATCCACTGTCCTTAATTGCCTCATCAGATGCCACAAGGGCAAACTGCGCATAAGGATCCAGTTTTCGGGCTTCTTTTCTATCAAAAAAATCGGCTGGATTAAAATTCTTTACTTCGCAGGCAAATTTTGTTTTAAACTTTTCGGTATCGAAGTGAGTAATTAAATCAGATCCACTGATACCATTTACAAGACCATTCCAAAACTCCTCAAGGTTATTACCAATAGGAGTTATTGCGCCTAATCCAGTAACAACGACCCTCTTTAATTCCATTCTCCCAAAAAATTTATTAAAATTTACTTCGCGTTTTCTTCAATATACTTGATAGCTTCTCCGACAGTACTGATGTTTTCAGCTTGATCATCAGGGATACCAATATTGAATTCTTTTTCGAATTCCATGATTAACTCGACAGTGTCAAGAGAGTCGGCTCCGAGATCATTTGTGAAGCTAGCTTCCGGAGTTACTTCGTTTTCATCAACACCTAATTTGTCTACGATAATAGCTTTTACTCTTGATGCAGTATCAGACATTTCTGTAATTTTTTAATTAATATTAAGTTAACTTTTTGACTGTGCAAAGAAATGCAATAATCATTTAAAAACAAACAAAAAAATGTATAAATTGACATGAATTTTACTTTTTTTTGTGAATTAATAAATTCAGGCAGATTCTTTGTTCGAAAAATAAGTACTTAAGCTTAAATCTTAAAAATATGAGCGTCAAATATATAGCCATACTTGCTTCAGGGTCAGGGAGCAATGCAGAAAACATCGTTCGATTTTTCAAAAAGGATCCGGAAATAAAGGTCCGGTCCATTTTTTCCAACAAAAAAGACGCATATGTTTTGGAAAGGGCTAAGAACATGGGTATTCCATCCGCAAGTTTTACAAAAGAAGAATTTCATTCTGAAGATTTCCTTAAAAACTTCGAAAACATTGATCTGATAGTCCTTGCAGGTTTTCTCTGGTTGGTACCTGCTTATCTTTTAAAAGCATTTCCAAATAAAATTATTAATATCCATCCTGCTCTTCTGCCCAAATATGGCGGGAAGGGAATGTATGGCATGGCCGTACACAAGGCTGTGGTTGAAAACAAAGAACAGGAATCCGGCATCAGTATTCATTATGTCAATGAAAAATATGATGAGGGAAATATCATTTTCCAGGCCAGGTGCAAGCTGGAGGAGCATGATCTTCCGGAAGATGTTGCTGCCAAGGTTCATAAACTTGAATATGAACACTTTCCGGTGGTTATCCGGGATTTATTATTGTAAATTTCAAAACCCCTTTATCCTAAAAAGGAAACAGAACTTCAGAGAATTGTATGAAAAGCTGGTATTAACCTTCTGTAATTCTTCTTAAGGTTGTGGATTTTGTTTTGTTAAATCTTGCCAGGTTTTCTTCTCTTACCGGGTCAACCGGAGGGGCTTCCACCTTTAAGGGGTCAATGGCAGAACCATTTTTATAA
>CBDUPM010000367.1:0-3611 GCA_965369105.1 uncultured Bacteroidales bacterium
AAAAGGTTTATCATTAACGAAAAGCTCTAAAATTCTAAAATCACCTTATGGAAGGCTGTGGTTAAATTACCATAAGGAATTTGAAGTTTTTGACCGCAACCCACTGATAGAAAGAATAGAACTGGCAGATGTTCCGGTTAAAATTGAATGGCTTGAAGTAAAGGACGAACAAATTTATGCTGCAACCGACAAGGGTCTTTATTCAGGCAGTGGGCAAACACGAATGTCAAACCTGGATTTTCAGTATATCACAAAAACAGGTTTCGGACTATTAGGATTATCCCATGGAACCATTTATGCCATTATGGATGGAAATATATTTCCGGTTACTGAAAATTGTACCCGGTTCCAATGGGATGAACGTCATGATAAACTTTACCTGTTGAGAGAAAGTAAACTTGAGAAAATTGACCTCTCCCGTTCTATTAACAGCCATGCCGCCTTCTTACCCTATTGTAAAAATGTTATTGACTTTACTTTCAACACGAATCACCTTGTGGTTTTAAATAATGACAGTCTGTTTTACAGTGGAATACGGGATTCTATATTTCAAAAAATCATTTTACCTGCAGGATTAAAACCCCGGGGGATTATAAATATTAAATTGATTGGGGAAGAACTTTTTATTCATTCCAATTCAGGGATTTATAAATATAGATCTTTGATTCGTGGTGAATTATTACCTGAATTCATTTCATCCCAGGAAGATTATTACCCGCTTTATAATTCGGAATATTATGCAATCCTTGATAATTATAAGTTAAGATTTTATTCTGAACAGGGAGAGGAAAGCATTTTTTTTCCACCTGAACTGAGAAAAGAGTTTGACCTTGATGAAATTTATAAATGGGGATTGAACACCCTAATTATAAATGGAAAGGACAATCTCTATTATTATAATTCAAATGTTCCTTCAACCTCCCAGCCTTTGTCTGTTCAGCTTCATAAACTTAACATTAATGAAATTACAAAATACAAGGGAACAGATTTTGAAGCTGCCAGGATTTTTCTCAGAAAAGATTTAAATAATATAAAATTCAGGAATAACAAAATAGAATTTGAATTCTCAACTTCTGATTATTTCAGTAATTCAAACCATTTTTATTATCGATTACAAAAAGGGGATAAAATATTCAAATCCAATATTTTTGAAGGAAAAAAACTGGTCCTGGAAAACCTTAAACCCGGGTATTACAATTTGAATCTGGTTTTATTGAACGATGCGGGTATCGAATCCAGGGCATTATCATTCAGTTTCAAAATAAAGACTCCCTTTTTTAAAGGCACATTCGCTAAAATTCTTTACCTCCTGATTTTTTCTGTTTTTCTTTTTGTGCTTTACCGGATATACATGATCCAAAAACACAAACCAAAAGACAAGCAGGATCCCAGGGTTAGGGTTGAAGCTTTTCATAAAGCTGTTCCGGAAGAGAAAGAAACCAGGGAAAAGCCTGAATTTCATTCAAATATAAAGGAAAAGGAGAAAAAGAATAAATGGGATAAATATTCCATGGTAACCGTTCTGTTTAGTGATATTCAGGGATTTACAAAAATTGCAGAATCCATGCATCCGGAAAAACTCATTGATGAGTTAGACCAGTTCTTTTTTCATTTTGATTCCGTGGTTGATAAATATGATATTGAAAAAATAAAAACGATTGGTGATGCATACATGGCCGCAGGAGGAATTCCCAGGGCTAATAATACCAATCCGGTGGAGGTGGTTCTGGCAGCCCTGGAAATGCAGCAGTATATGAAGCATCTGAAAAGGACAAAAGTGGATATCTGGGATCTCAGAATTGGAATTCATACGGGTCCTGTAATTGCCGGAACAATCGGATCGAAAAAAAGATCTTATGATATTTGGGGGGATTCCGTGAATATAGCAAGCCGGATGGAATCTTCAGGAGAACCCGGAAAAGTAAATGTTTCAGGCGAAACTTATTCCCTGATCAAGGAATTCTTTTTATGTGAATACAGGGGAAAAATACCTGTGAAGTATAAAGGAAACCTGGATATGTATTTTGTCAAGGGATTACGCCCTGAATTATCTATAAACCTGGTTGGATTGCCTAATCGTAAATTCTTCCTTAAACTTCAGCTTAAACGAATAAGTGATCTTGAGGAATATGTATTTGACCGGCTTCAGAATGAATTACCCAGGGGAATGTATTTCCATAATGCTGAATATACAAGGCAGGTATACGATCATGCCTACCTCCTGGCCAAATCAGAAAACCTGGATCCGGAAGAAAACCTGTTGGTCAGAACGGCTGGACTTCTAATGAACATAGGATATTTAAAAAATTATACTAGTCCAGTGTCTGCCTCAGCAGAAATGAGCCGGAGTATCTTACTGGATTTCAAATATTCTGAACGACAAATAAATGCCGTTAGTAATCTGATTTTATCCACTAAAAAACCCTTTGAGCCTCAAAATGTTATGGAAAAAATTCTGGCTGATGCCAGTATGAATTATATCGGCAGACCCGATTATCCCAGAATCTATAAATTACTATTCCTTGAAGAAAATGAACTTGGAGTTTCCTTAAAACCCGATATCTGGAAAGAAAAACAAATAAAAATGCTTTCTGAATTTAAGTTTTTTACGGCGGCGGCCAGGCGACTCTGTGAAGTACCATTGGATGAGCAAATAACGAATATCCAAACGGATAATCTATAATAACCATTTTATAACATCATTCCAGCTATTGCTGAGGAAATATGATTTGGTTAATTTTGGATTTCTTATTAAATGAACAATTATGGAATTAGATTGGAAACACCTTGGATTTGGTTACAGAAAAACTGATTATAATGTCAGATGTTATTATAGAAATGGCGAATGGGGAGAAATTGAAATTTCTTCTTCCGAAACAGTTGACATCCATATTTCGGCAACAGTACTTCACTACGGTCAGGAATCGTTCGAAGGAATGAAGGCCTATCGTGGGAAGGATGGAAAAATCAGGATCTTCAGATGGAAAGATAATGCCAAAAGAATGCGTTCTTCAGCTGCGGGTATTAAGCTTGCTGAGGTACCCGATGATTTATTTTACAATGCTGTAGTTAAGGCCGTTAAATTAAATGAATCCTATATTCCACCTTATGGAACGGGTGCTTCGCTTTACATCAGACCTCTGTTAATTGGAACGGGGCCTGAAATTGGTGTGAAACCTGCTAAAGAGTATATGTTTATGGTTTTTGTTATGCCGGTAGGACCTTATTTCAAGGAAGGATTCAAACCGGTAAATATTATGATTTGCCGTGATTTTGACCGGGCGGCACCCCTGGGTACCGGCAATATTAAAGTGGGTGGTAACTATGCTGCCAGCATGGCTTCTGTTGAAAAGGCCCATAAAAATGGTTATGCGACTGCTCTCTATCTTGATGCCAAGGAGAAAAAATACATTGATGAATGCGGTCCGGCCAATTTTTTCGGAATAAAAGGAAATACCTATATTACCCCGGACTCGAAATCCATTCTTCCTTCCATTACCAATATGGCATTAAGAACTCTTGCGGAAGATATGGGAATGAAAGTAGAGACCCGTCCGGTTGAAGTATCTGAACTAGCCGGTTTTGATGAAGCTGGTGCTTGCGGAACGGCA
>CBDUPM010000368.1:0-3606 GCA_965369105.1 uncultured Bacteroidales bacterium
AATTCCGGAAATTAGAATCCATGCAAAGGATATTGTTCCGACTACCGAAAGATTTCCGAGTTAGCGGAAATTATAATTATTTTATGAGAGAGGATGAATTTCAGGTGGTAAAACAAAACAGAGTTAGCGGAGGATTGCAGCACAAATTATATGAGAGTCTTGTAAGCAAACTGTTTGCTGAATACTCAAGCATTAATCGCAGTTCTGAATACGAATCATATGAGACCAACATCAGGGCAGGAATCGATTTTAACTATACTAAAAAGATTCCTTTTGGGGTATTAAATCTTTCCTATAAATATTTCCGGCATCACCAGTCAGCCGGAAGTGAATCACCATCCCTGCAAATTCGGAATGAAGCGCATATTCTTTCAGACGATGAGATTGTATTATTAAACCGACCTTTTATTGATCAGGAAAGCATAATTATCAGGGATGAAACAGGAAGTATCATATATCAGGCAGGATTCGATTATTTAATCACAGAAAGAAATAATTTTTATGAAATTCAAAGGATTTCCGGGGGTCTGATAGCCAACAATCAAACAGTTCTGGTTGATTATACTTCCACTCCCCCTGAGTCCTATGATTATGATGCAAATAATAATAATTTCAGGGCCAGTGTTTTAATCTTTAAGCGGGTTTTGGAACTTTATTACCGGAAGTCCAGACAGGATTACTCAAATGTATCTGAAACTGATTTTCTCACGCTGAATTATTATGACCAAAACACCCTGGGGAGTCGTATTGATGTAGGATTTGCCCGCTTCGGAATAGAATATGATGAATACAGCAGCAATATTATCCCTTATCAAATGATGCGTTATTTCATGGATATTAACGGAAGAATAGGGAAAAAGGTGCTCTTGTCGATGAACGCTAATATTCGTGATTATCTTATAATTGATAATGAAAAAGATAGAATGTATGCAAATATTTCGGGAAGAATAGCCTATAGTTTTAAACCCATGATGAAACTGAATATTGATTTTGGATATCTGAATCAAACAGGCCGCAACATTGAACTTGATGCCCTTACAGCAAGAGCAGAGTTTAATATGGGTATAAGGCAAATTCGGTTTAAAGCCGGACTGGAGATTTACCGTCGGCTTTATACAAACAGTAATTATAAATTAAAGGGCGGATATATACAGGTTTCAAGGAAATTTTAATAAACAGAACTGTGGAAAACATTATTAGTTTTTTTCTGCTACTTATACTGACAATTCAAAGTTCAGATGATAATAAAATCGTTCATTCGGAACCAAATTGTAGTGAATGTCACAGCAAAGTAATACTGGGGCCTGTCGTTCATAAAGCAATGAATGCCGGCTGCGATTTATGTCATGTGTCCACTGATGAAATTCACCCCAAAGAAGGAATAAAAGGATTTAAACTTTATGAAGAGATTCCCGAATTATGCTATCTGTGTCATGACGATTACAGGGATAACAAATACCTTCATGACCCTGCAAAAAATTGCCTTAGCTGTCATTCTCCACATAATGGAGAAAAACCAAAATTATTAAGTACAAACTTTAATGAAAATTGTAAAAGCTGTCATGAAGATGTTTTTAACTACGCCGAAAATTCCTCTTTTCCTCACACTCCTTTGGGTGATAAGGGAGAATGCATAGAATGTCACTCACCACACTCCTCAATGGAAAAACGATTATTGCTTCAGGAAGACAAGAAGCTATGTTTGTCTTGCCATAATAAGACATTTAGAGGGGACGAAAAAACAATTTCAAATATTGATTCCCTGATACAGAATAGTTCGATGGAACATAGTGCGATAGAAGGCGGTTGCTCCAGCTGTCATTTACCTCATGGATCAGACTTTCAAATGCTTTTATATGATGCCTATCCTGAAGGTAATTATGCTTCTGCTACCTATGAAAATTTTGCTTTGTGTTTTCTTTGTCATGACAGTGACCTTCTGGAAGCTGAAAAAACCGTTTATGGCACTAACTTCAGAAATGGGGAACAAAACTTGCATTATTTACATATGAATGGGGAAAAGGGGAGAAGCTGTCATCTCTGTCATAATATTCATGCTTCCAACCAAAAATTTATCATTGCAGAAAGGGTGCCATTTGGAAACTGGGAAATGAATATGAATTTTAATATATCTGAAAACGGAGGGTCATGTCTTCCCGGCTGTCACAACAAGAAAGATTATTCAAGGATTATTGCAGAATAAGATTAAAGATGCTTATTCAACAATTTCTCCTTGTTCCATCAAAACATCATAAAAATAACCGTATCCAAAATCCTTATCCAGGGCTATTTTGCCTTTAAATGTAATGGTGTCGCCCTTTCTTACATTCTCATCTGTCGTAAGGGTAAGATCGAAAAACTTATCATAATCGGTTCCATCCTGAATATGTACCCAATTGGTATTCATTATGGCTGGATTAAATTTGGTTACTATGCCTTTGACTATAACAGATTTGTTTTTATACTTTTTTCGGTTTTCCATCAGTTCTGAAATAATTATTCCCCCGGGAGCAGGATCCATTTGCACCCGAATTTTTTCTGTATTTACAGAAGCATGGTGGTGTGTACCAGAGGCAGCGGGTTTTTGTTCTGCAACCGGATCTTTTGAAAACAATTCAACCAGCAGGATCATATTTTCGAAAACCCTGTTTAATTCCTTGCTTTCAAAATTTTTCATTTCACGTCCACCTTCATAATAATATTTCATGCCCTTGATTACCTGAGCAGAAGGAACGGCGAACCATTGTTCAGTATCTCCTTTTACGGATTTAATAAAAGTATACTGACTGCTTTGAACGACTTCATCGGCTGTAAGCTGGTTCATTTTTTCAATATCGGGTTTTTGGTCAGAATTACTTCCAGTGCATGCAAAGCCAATTAATAAAATAAAGAAGTATAAAAAGTTAAGTTTCATTTTTTCCTGTTTTAAATTTATAGCCGAAATATCGGTCAAAAAAGTTGAAGTCTGAACAAAAATATGAAAATAAGCTTAAATCTTTTTATTAATTAACAAATCCCTTGAAACCATATCAAATAATAAATTTCAATTTTACAGAGTTGTAATCTAAATTAAAAACCCGGAATGAATGATTTGTTATACGATTGTGTCCGGGACATCATACAAATTTATTTTTTTAGTAATACTTTTATTCCATTAAGTTTAATTTTACGGTCTGCATATCGTGCCCGAAGAATGCATTTTACTTGCCGGGAAAACAGCTTAAATTCCCGGAGGAAATTTTAATGACATAAATACCCTATTAAATACATCATTATGAAAACTTTATTGAAAAAATTTCGAATCCTCATTGGAATCGCATTGTTTGCTGTTTCCTGCACAGCTGAAGAACCCGCAGAACCCTCGTTAAAGGATGCCCTTGAGGGTAAATTTTATATGGGAGCGGCAATGAATACATCCCAGATTTATGGAAAAGACTCAGCTGCTATAAAAATTATAAAGCAACATTTCAATTCCATCGTTGCAGAGAATTGCATGAAAAGTATGAATATTCAACCGGAGGAAGGAAAATTCACTTTCGAACAGGCAGATGCCCTTGTTGATTTTTGTACAGAGAACAACATGTATATTGTAGGTCACTGTCTGGT